>NZ_DAHVQP010000138.1:0-2513 GCF_027317685.1 Saccharomonospora sp. | reverse complement strand
CCCGTGGAGAAGGCCACGCCGGGCACCATCCGCGGCGACTTCGCCCTGGAGACGCAGTACAACCTCGTGCACGGCTCCGACTCGCCCGAATCGGCCGAGCGTGAGCTGAAGCTGTGGTTCCCCGACCTGTGACGGTCACATCCTGAAGGTGACCGGCTGAAGGCGCCCGGGCGGTCCCGCACCGTCCGGGCGCCTTCGGCATGTTCGGGGGTCCCACCGAACAGGAACCTTCCTGACCGGGTCCGGGACACGGTGGCGGGAAAACCGGTTTAATCCTGTCGGTGACGTCTGGCAATGTCTGTGTCGTGGCTGACGACGACGTGCTGGTGGAGGCCAAGGCGCTGGTCAAGCGCTTCGGCGAGTTCGAGGCGGTGCGGGGGATCGATCTCCAGGTCCGCCGGGGAGAGGTGTTCGGCTTCCTCGGGCCGAACGGTGCGGGCAAGTCCTCGACCATGCGCATGATCGCATCCACCTCGCCGCGGTCCGACGGGTACCTGTCGGTGCTCGGCATGGACCCCGAACGGGACGGTCCCCGGATTCGGGCGCGGTTGGGTGTGGTGCCGCAGGAGGACATCCTCGACGTCGAGCTGACGGTGCGGCAGAACATCCAGGTATACGGGCGTTACTTCGGATTGTCGCGCGCCACCGTGCGCGCGAAGGCGGAGGAGTTGCTCGAGTTCGCGCAGCTGGCCGACCGGGCCGAGGCGGAGGTGGAGTCGCTGTCCGGCGGTATGAAACGCCGGTTGACCATCGCCCGGGCGATGGTCAACGACCCGGAGCTGCTGTTGCTCGACGAGCCCACCACCGGTCTCGACCCACAGGCCCGCCACGTGCTGTGGGACAAGCTGTTCCAACTGAAGTCGCAAGGCGTCACGCTGCTGCTCACGACCCATTACATGGATGAGGCCGAGCAGTTGTGCGATCGGCTGGTCGTCATCGACGGCGGTCGCATCGTCGCCGAGGGATCACCGGCCGATCTGATCGCGCGTTACTCGACTCGGGAGGTACTGGAGCTGCGGTTGCCCACAGCCGAACGGGAGCGGGCGGTAGCCGCTGTGTCGGACGTCGGCAAACGCATCGAGATCCTGCCCGACCGTCTTCTGGTCTACACCGATTCGGGAGAGTCCGCGCTGGAACAAGTGCGCGCACACGGCGTGCAACTGTTCTCCAGTCTGGTGCGGCGCAGCACCCTGGAGGACGTGTTCCTACGCCTGACCGGCAGGAGCCTGACCGAATGACCACGACGGAGAATCCGCGGCACGCCCGTGTCCCGGTTCACGGGGAGGTCCGGGTGTTGGGTTGGTGGCGGTCCGCTTGGTTGTGGGTCGAACGGCAGTGGACGTGGTACCGCCGATACTGGACGTCCAATCTGTACTCTTCAGGATTGCAACCACTGTTGTTCCTGTTGGCCATGGGACTCGGTTTCGGGTCGCAAGTGGACCCAGGTGTCCTGGGGACCGACACCTACGTCCAGTACGTCGCGCCCGCGTTGCTGGTGGCCGGCTCGATGCAGTTCGCGGTCGGCGAGTCCACCTACCCCGTGCTGTCCGGTTTCCGGTGGAACAAGGCGTATTTCGCGGTCACCTCGACGCCCATCACCCCTGGGCAGGTGCTCGGTGGCCACCTCATCTGGGTGGGTCTGCGACTGATGCTGGCCGCCGGCGTGTACGCGGTGATCGCCGCGTTCTTCGGTGCGTGGGTCAACGCCGGTGTGGTGTTGGTCGCCGTGGTCGGTGTGGTCACCGGACTCGCCTGCGCCGCCCCGGTGACGGCCTTCGCCGCCTCCACCCCGTTGCGCAGCGAGGGCACGCGGATCAACTCGCTGTTCCGGTTCGTGGTCATCCCCATGGTGTTGTTCGCCGGAACGTTCTTCCCCGTCGAGCAGATCCCGTTGGCCTTACGGTGGCTCGCCTGGATCTCACCCCTGTGGCACGGCAACGAACTGGCTCGTGGGGTCACTCTCGGAGGACTCGATCCGCTGGCTGCGCTCGGCCACGCGGCCGTGTTGCTGGTGCTGTTCACGGTGGGGGTTCTGCTGGCACGGCGCTGCTACGACCGACGGTTGGTGAGGTAAGCGATGGTGGTCACCGACGAGACGATGGAGCGGGCCGGACGGGGGCCCGAGCTCGCGTCGCGCAGACGCGGCCTGCTGCTGCGGGTGTTGCCACCCGCCCTCTACGTCGGCAGGGCGAGCGCTTTGATCGAACGGTCGGCGCTGGTGTACTCCCGCGCGTGGTTGGTGTTCGTCTCGGGTCTGTTCGAACCGCTGTTCTACCTCCTCGCGTTCCGAGTGGGTTTCGGGCAGCTCGTCCCCGAGGTGACCGGGCCGGGCGGCGTCACCGTGAGCTACGTGACGTTCGTGGCGCCCGCGCTGTTGGTGGCCTCGGCCATGAACGGCGCGGTGTTCGACGCGACGTTCAACGTGTTCTTCAAGTTCCGCTACGACAAGGTCTATGAGGGCGTGTTGAGCACGCCGCTGGGGCCGTTCGACATCGCCTTGGGCGAGATCGGCT
>NZ_DAHVQP010000136.1:0-2331 GCF_027317685.1 Saccharomonospora sp. | reverse complement strand
GTTGGACGAACCGTAGTTGGCGTTGGGCAGGTCGAAGAACTGGTACTCCGGGCCGTCGGGGTTCACGGGCGAGGCCAGCAGCTTGGCGACGTCCTCGGGGTTCCACGCCAAGGTGACCTTGCGCCGCTGTGTGGCCGGGTCGATGGCCTCCAGCGCGTCCCGTCCGATGAAGTCGTGGTCGAACTTCACGAACGACCCGTACCCGAGCTCCCACGGGTTCAGGTAGTAGTCCTCGATGTTGTCGGACACGTAGCTACCGGCGAGGGCGTTGACGGCCTCGTAGCTGTCCGCGCTCAACCACTCGCGGTAAGGACGCAGTTCCTCACTGGTGTAGATGGCGGGCAGAGGCGAAGGGATCCAGCCCGATTCGAGGGTGTTGCACGAGTACGCCCGCGAGCCCGCGGGTTCGATGCCGAACTCCTGGCCCGCCTCCAGGATCGCGTCACGCACCTTGCCGTACGTTTCGTACGGGCCCCACAGCTCCAGGCCGGGGGCACCGGCCATGCCGTGCCGGAGAGTGCGGACACGCTCGCCGGCGACGTTGAGGTAGCCCATGCGGAAGAACTTCACCTGCTCCACCGGGCCACTGTTGACCTTCTCGATGACCTTCCACGCGTTCGGGCCCTGGATCTGGAAGCGCCAGAGATCCCGCTTGACCTCCCTGCCGTAGGGGCGCGAAGGCGAGCGGTCGTCGTAGCGCAGGTCAACGTTATAGCCCTGCTCGGCCTGGAACATCAGCCAGTTCGCCACGGGGGCGCGGCCGACGTAGACGAACTCCTCCTCGGCCAGTCGGAACAGGATGCCATCACCGATGACACCACCCTCGGGGGAAACCGGCACGAACTGCTTGGCGGTGTCCACGGGGAAGTTGGCCGTGCTGTTGATGCCGGTGTCGGTGATGAGCTTGAGCGCGTCTGGACCGGCGATGAACAGGTTGACCATGTGATGCGTCTGGTCGAACAGCACCGCCGTTTCCCGCCACGCGATCACTTCACGGCGGAAGTTGGTGAACTCCGACGGGACCACCGGATAGATGTAGGCCCCGAGCTGCGAGTTACGCAGCAGCTCAACCGTGTTTCCCGCCTGGTCCAGTACTTCCTGCAGGTTCTTCGCACTCATGTGGTTACCCGTTCTTGCTCGACGCCCTCGGCGATTTCACGTCGTATCCCACGCTAGACATCGCGCGGTTGCCGCTGACATAGCGAAATGGCTGGACTACATCGGTCCTCCTCGGCGAAATCCGGTGCGTCATATGTCGTACGGGCGCTGATCGTGTGTACACACTCGGTACGTCTCGGTCATTTGTCGCGGTCAACTCGGCCCCGATGTCCGACGAAACGAGATCGTCATGTCGGTTTTACTCATGCTGTAGGCGGCGTGGCCGACGCCCGCCGCGGCACGCATCGAGATCCCGATCACCGGCCTGCACGGCGCAGTGTTCCCGTGAGCGCGGTCGGGCCGGCGGAAATGAAGAGGATTGAGCCCATGACCACCCAATCGGAGGTTGCCGACTCGCGGCGTCCCCGCGGAAGCCTCGCCGACCTCGTGGGCAACATCAGCTACGAGGTGATGCCGTTCAAAAGCGTCGAGCGGGCCGTGCTCGACGATGTGCCGACGAGCATCCCGCTGACCGTCACGGTCACCGAAGCCAAGGGCATCGACACGACCCTGGACTTCACCGAACGTCTGATGAAGCACGGCTACACCGTCACACCGCACCTTCCCGCGCGACAGTTCGTCGACGACGACCACGTCCGGGAGGTCGTCGACAGGCTGAGCACGGCCGGAGTGCGCTCGGTGTTCGTCGTCGGGGGAGACGCGCCCAAGCCGGCGGGACGGTTCCACGACGCCCACACGCTGCTGCAGGCCATGAGCGAGCTGGACCACCCGTTCTCCGAGTTGGGTATCGGTGGTTACCCGGAGGGTCATGCCAACATCCCGCAGTCGGACCTCGAACTGGCGTTGAAGAAGAAGGCGCCGCTGGCCACGCGTATCCTCACCCAGATCTGCTTCGACGCCACCACGACGGCCAACTGGGCCGCCGACGTCGCCAGGTCGGGCATCGACCTGCCGATCTACGTCGGGATGCCGGGCCCCGTGAACCGGCAGAAGCTCATGCGCATCTCCGCGGGAATCGGCCTCGGCCAGTCCGCGCGGTTCCTGCAGAAGCAGCAGAACCTGCTGTGGCGATTCCTCCTGCCCGGCGGCTACAACCCCACCAAGCTCGCCCGACGGCTCGGCTCCGCGGTGCCCAAGGTGCGGAGCAACATCCGTGGGCTGCACATCTTCACCTTCAACGAGATCCAGAAAACCGAACAGTGGCGACGGAAA
>NZ_DAHVQP010000132.1:0-21342 GCF_027317685.1 Saccharomonospora sp. | reverse complement strand
GCCGCCAGCAGCGGAAACGCCGTTTTCGCGATGCCGTCGCCGAGGTTGGCGAATGCGTTGGAGCCGAGCAGCCAGTTGAGTCTTCTGTCGGGCTCAGCGCTCATGGACCCTCGATGGCGTCGGAGACGAGGACGTCGTGGTGGCGTACGCCGGTCCTTCCCGGCCGCCGGAACTGATGGAATCTCTACGCATGTCGCTTTACCCCCAGCCGAGTTCGTGCAGGCGTGCATCGTCGATACCGAAATGGTGTGCCACCTCATGTATCACGGTGATCAACACCTCGTCGACGACTTCGGCCTCACTGTCGCAGATTTCCAGGATCGGTTCCCGGTAAATCGAGATGCGGTCGGGCAGCACGCCACCGTAGTCGTGGCCCCGTTCGGTGAGGGCCACGCCGTGGTAGAGCCCGAGAAGATCGGGTTCCTCCTCGTGGCGGTCCTCCACGAAGATCACCACGTTGTCCATCGCGGCGGCGAACTCGGGTGGCAGCTGGTCGAGCGCGTCGGCCACGAGCTCCTCGAACCGCTGCCGTGTCATCTCCACGGGCATCGACTTCAGTCACCACTTCCCGGAGCACCGCTGGGTGCGGGCGCCTGGTTCGACGGGCCGGGCTCGCCGTCTCCCCGGCCGTCCTGGTCGCCTCCGCCCGAGCCGTCTCCGGGGGCGTCCTGACCGTCTTCGGCGCCGTCCTCGTCCTGCTCGGCGTCACCCTCGCCCTGCTCGCCGTCCTCCTCCGCGTCGTCCTCGCTGTCCTTCACGCTGCCCTGCACGGGCGCCAGTCCGGTGTCGTCCTCGAGAACCGCGCCGACCTTGCAGTTCACCAGCGTGGAACCGGCTGCCCAACTCTCCTCGGAACGGGTGTCCCAGCCCAGGATCAGCCCTTCCTCGGCGAGTTCCTCGACCTTCTTGCCGCCCGTGTACTCCTCTACCAGTTCGGCGCAGGTCGGGTCGAGCCATTCGGTCTGCTTCTCCCGGGACGGGTAGGAGTCGAACTCCTCGCCGAGATCCACCAGGGCCACGATCTCGTACGAGTGCTGTTCGTCGCAGGGAACCGGGTCACCGACGCTCTTGTCGACCAGGCCGAGGCAGGTGCCGGGCTCCCACACGTTGGACTGGTCGATCTCCTTGGCTGGTTGGGTCAGCACCTGAAGACCTCCGCCGGGGCCGACCCACTGGAGACCGCAGTGCAGAGTGCGGTCACCGTCGGCCCACTGCGTCTCGTCCGGGCGCAGCACCCCGATGGTGAGCTTGCCCTCGGGGTCAAGTGGCTTGTCGAGGTACTCCTCGACAAGGCCGCCGCAGTGCTCCTCGGTGAGTTCGTGCCACGTCTCGTCGTCCGGTAGCGGCGCGTTCGGCCCGTACTCAAACGGCAGGTCGGCCAGGCCCACGACCTCGAAGTAATGCTCTTCGTCACAGGAGACCCTGTGTACGTCGCTGGCCTCGGGGTCGGTCCAGTTCAAACAGCTTCCGGGGGGCGCGCGGAACGCTTCTTCGCGAGCTTTGGCGATCTGCTCGGCTTTCTCCTCCGCCTGCCGCTGCTGGACCATCTGGGGGCTTTCCGGCACCCACGAGAACATCCAGCTCAGTGCCATGGCGATGAGTGCGCCGAGGAACGCGCCACTCATCAACACGCGGGTACGCAGCGCCGAATCGATCGGCGGGCGGTCGGGCTGGTCGGACATCAAGCTCCATCATGCCTGTTTCGCCGTGGGCGCGTACGCGAGTAGCTAAGGTGACATACCGCATGGCCCGCGGTCTTGGAGTGCACGATGACGGACAACAACGGAAACGACGACGAGGATCGCCCTACGCGCGGCTCTATGCGCTTTCAGGATCCCGAGACGACGACTCCCCGGGAGCCGACTCTGGCGGAGAAGCGGGCGAGGCTTCGAGCGGAGGAGGAGCAGCGCCGCCGGGAGGAGGAGCAGCGCCGGGCGCAGCAGGAGGCCGAGTCCAAGGCCGATACGCGCCGCAAGGTGCTGGCCGGCGGCGGTGTGACGGTGGGGCTCGTCGGACTGGTCGCGGCCTGGTACCTCGTGGCGGCGCCCGAGGACGTCACGGCCGTGTGCACCACCGCCGACGGCACCGTCGTCGACGACGACTACTGCGACGACGACTACGTGCGCAGTCACGGCGGCTACTACAGCGGCGGCTGGTTGTTCCTCCCGAGTCCGGGCGGTGGACACGACCAGTACCGCTATAACTACGGTGGCCAGGGCACGGTGGGTCAGCGGGTGGAGGGCGGCACCTTCACACGCCCCTCCAACGCGGAGATCAAGACCAACTCGGGGAAAACCATCCAGCGCGGTGGCTTCGGGATCAGCGGCGGCAGCTTCGGTAAAAGTGGAGGCTCGTAGGTGCACAGGGAGACGGGTACGCCCCGCACCAACTGGGAGAAGATCGTCGCCGAACAGGGGCTGGTGTTCGGTACGCCCGCGCGCTACGCGTCGGGAGAGCCCCGGCCGTACTGGGACGAGTCGGTGCACTACGTGCTCCAGATGGACGAGGTGCTGTCGGTGGAGGCCGACGTCGAGTTGCTGCACTCGATGTGCCTCGATGCCGTCGACCACGTGGTGACGACCGAGCGGTACGCCGAGTTCGGCCTGCCTGAGTGGGTGTGGCCGCACATCGCGGAGTCGTGGCGGCGCGGGGACCCGCACCTCTACGGCCGGTTCGACCTGCGCTACGACGGCAGGAGCCCTGCCAAGCTGCTGGAGTACAACGCCGATACGCCCACCTCGCTGCTGGAGGCGGCGATCCTGCAGTGGTACTGGAAGACCGAGGTCCACCCCGACGACGACCAGTGGAACTCGTTGCACGAACAGCTCGTCGACCGGTGGCGGGAGATCGGCGGGAAGCTGCCGTCGAACGAGGTGCATTTCACCTGGTCGACCGCCGATTCCACTGGTGAGGACCACCTCACGGTCACGTACCTGCAGGAGACGGCGGCGGAGGCCGGGCTCGACACGGTGGGCCTGGCCATCGAGGAGATCGGCTGGGATCCGCTGCTCAAGCGCTTCGTCGATCTGGAGGAAGCGCCCATGGACAACATCATGAAGTTGTATCCGTGGGAGTGGGTGATCGACGAGGAGTTCGGTCGCTACGCCGTGGAATCGCTCCCGCAGCCGCTGTGGATCGAGCCGCTGTGGAAGATGCTGCTGTCCAACAAGGCGATCCTGGCCATCCTGTGGGAGAACTATCCCGGGCACCCCAACCTGCTGCCCGCGTTCAACGACCAGCCGGGGATGCTCACTGAATACGTGCGCAAACCCAAGCTCGGCCGGGAAGGCGCCAACGTGCGGATCGTCGCGCCCGGCTACGAGACCGAGACCGGCGGTGTCTACGGCGAGGAGGGTTACGTCTACCAGGCGTTCGACCCGCTGCCGGAGTTCGACGGCAACCGTCCTGTGCTGGGCGCGTGGATCGTGGGGGACAACGCGGCCGGGCTCGGTATCAGGGAGTCATCGGGTCTTGTCACCGACGACGGTGCCGCGTTCGTCCCACACCGCATCCCGGAGTCGTGATAGGACACGCCCGGTATCTGCTGACCAAGACCTCTGTTCGCTGACTCGACTGGGAGACCCTCGTGCTGGTAGCACTGTCCGAGACCTTCGGTACCGACCTGGCCAGGGGCATCGGGGCGATCATGCTGTACGCGATCGTCGGCCTGGTGCTCATGTTGCTGGGGTTCTACGCCATCGACTTCACCACTCCGGGCAAGCTGTCCGAACTGGTGCGTCGTGGCCTGCCGAACGCCGTGGTGATCACGGCGTCGGGGCTGGTGTCGATGGCGTTCATTGTCGTGGTGGCCATCTGGGCCTCGGCGAGCAACCTCGTCGAGGGGCTGATCACCTCGCTCGTGTACGGCTTGATCGGCATCGTGGCACAGGTCCTGGCGGTGCGGTTGCTGGAGTGGGCCACCCGCATCGACGTGCGTTCGACCATCGAGAGCGAGAAGTACACGCCGGCGAGCTTCGTCGTGGCCGCCGCTCACCTCGCCCTCGGTCTCGTGGTGGCCGTGGCGATTTCGTAGCCTCCGCTCGGGCCGTGTCGTGAGGGCCACTCTGCTCGCATGTCGCGGGCGGGGTGGCCTTGTCGTATCCGGCGCATATGTCGCGCCTGTCACGTCTGTCGCATATATAGGGCGAACCGCGAAGTGGGCACCGTGAAAAGCGGGGCGGCTCACGGTAGATGACTCACGGTAGGTATCGCCTTGGTTTCCATTGGCTCACCCAAGGGCTTTTCTCCACTACGGTGTGATGGGTGCGGTTACTGCGGACACCTGAAGACCGATTCAGCGACCTGCCCGACTTCGACTTCCCGCCGCTGTACGCGGACGTCGACCACCCGTTGGCCGGCATCATCAGAATGGGTTACGTCGAGGCCGGGCCGCCCGGCGGGCCCACGGTGCTCCTACTCCACGGCGAACCGAGCTGGTCGTTCCTCTACCGCAAGGTGCTGCCGGTGCTGGCCGAGGCGGGTATCCGCGCGGTCGCTCCCGACCTGGTGGGTTTCGGCCGGTCGGACAAGCCCGCGGACGTGGCCGATCACACCTACGAACGACACGTCGAGTGGACGCGCACGTTCGCCTTCGATGCTCTCGACCTGCGGGACGTCGTCGTCGTGGGGCAGGACTGGGGCGGTCTGATCGGGCTGCGGCTGGTGGCGGAGAATCCCGACCGTTTCGTCGGGGTCGTCGCCGCGAACACGGGTCTGCCCACCGGGGATCAGGGCATGCCGGACGAGTGGTGGGCCTTCCACGACGCCGTGCAGAAGGCACAGGTTTTCGACACCGCCCGGTTCGTTCAGTCCGGATGTCGGCGGACGTTGACCGAGGCCGAGCGCGCCGCCTACGACGCGCCGTTTCCCAACGAGATGTACAAGGCGGGGCCGAGGGCACTGCCCGCACTGGTTCCGACCAGCTCCGACGACGAGGCGTCGGAAGCCAACAGGGCGGCGTGGCGGACGTTGACGACGTCGGACATCCCGTTTCTGTGCGCGTTCTCCGACAGTGACCCGATCACCGGTGCCATGGGGCCGATCCTGCAGCGCGCCATGCCGGGTGCCGCAGGTCGCGAACACCCCACCATCGCCGGCGCGGGCCATTTCCTCCAGGAGGACGCGGGGGAGGAACTGGGGCGTGCGGTGGTGAGGTTCGTACGCGACCTGAGCTGATCCACCCCGAGAACGTGCCTGCGGAAATGGGTGACCACGTGAGTGCCGTGGAACATGCCCCGGTCTACCCTGCTAATCGTGATTGACCTGAGGACTCTGCGCGAGGAACCGGATGTCGTGCGCGCTTCCCAGCGCGCCCGCGGTGAGGACGTCGGTGTGGTGGACAAGTTGTTGTCCCTCGACGCCGAACGCAGGTCCGCCATCGCCACGGCCGACAACCTTCGCGCCGAGCAGAAGCAGCTCGGCAAGCGCATCGGCAAGGCGTCCGGTGAGGAACGCCAGGCCCTGCTCGCGCGGGGTAAGGAACTCGCCGCCCAGGTCAAGGAGGCCGAGGCCGAGCAGAACCGCGCCAGCGAAGAGTTCGAGCGGCTGCACCGCGTGGTGCCGAACGTCGTGCACCCGGAAGTCCCTGAGGGTGGTGAGGACGACTACGTCGTGCTCAAGCACGTGGGCGTGCCCAGGGAGTTCGACTTCACGCCGAAGGACCACCTGGAGCTGGGTGAGGCGCTGGGCGCCATCGACACCGAACGCGGTGCCAAGGTGTCGGGCGCGCGGTTCTACTTCCTCACGGGGATCGGTGCGCAGCTGCAACTGGCGTTGCTGAACATGGCTGCGGCGCAGGCCGTGGAGAAGGGCTTCCAGATCATGATCCCGCCGGTGTTGGTGCGGCCGGAGATCATGGCGGGGACGGGTTTCCTCGGTGCGCATTCGTCGGAGGTGTACCACCTGCCCGACGACGACCTGTACCTGGTCGGCACGTCGGAGGTGCCGCTGGCCGGCTACCACGCCGACGAGATCCTCGATCTGTCGAACGGTCCGCTGCGATATGCGGGCTGGTCGTCGTGTTTCCGTCGGGAAGCCGGTTCTTACGGCAAGGACACGCGCGGCATCATCCGCGTCCACCAGTTCGACAAGGTGGAGATGTTCGTGTTCTGCGAGCCGTCCCAGGCCGAGGCCGAACACGAGAAGCTGCTGGCGTGGGAAGAGGAGATGCTCGCCAAGATCGAGGTGCCCTACCGGGTGATCGACACGGCGGCGGGCGACCTCGGCACCAGCGCTGCGCGTAAGTACGACTGCGAGGCCTGGGTGCCCACACAGCAGGCATACCGTGAGTTGACCTCGACGTCGAACTGCACCACCTTCCAGGCGCGCAGGCTGTCGGTGCGGTACCGGGACGAGAACGGGCGTCCGCAGATCGCGGCGACTTTGAACGGCACCCTCGCCACCACCCGGTGGATCGTGGCCATTCTGGAGAACCATCAGCAGGCCGACGGGTCGGTGCGGGTGCCGGAGGCGCTCCGGCCGTTCCTGGGAGGGAAGACCGTCCTGACCCCGCGCGCTTGATCCGTCGTAGCTCACATCGGTCCTGCGTCGGTGACCGAATACGCCCCGAAAGTGTGAGACTAGCCACGGCCGGTCCGGTCCGACTTGCGAAACACGGCCGGAATTCAGCTCGGTTCCGTGTGCGAGCAAGTAGTTTTCACCTGGGAGTGGTGAGTCACCAGTCGAACGGGTGCGGATGTGGTGTTGACAGCGGTCACGGTCGGTTTATGGCTTGTGCTCGCCGTCGTCGTGTTCGCCTGCTGGTCGCGGATCAACACGCAGCGGTCCTGGAGACACGCGGCGTTGGGGCTCGCGCTCCTGCTGTCGTTGTTCCATCAGCTGTTGTATCCCGCGGTCACCGGTGACGCCTATGTGACGCTCCGTTACTCCCGCAACCTTCTGGAGGGGTACGGGCCGGTCTACAACCCCGGTGAATACGTCGAAGGCTATGTGAACTTCTTCTGGCTGGTCCTCGTCACCCTGCCCGGCATGGTGTTCGGCGACCCGGACGTCGCCGTGGCCACCGCCGTGGTGCTGGGGGTGGGTTGCGTCCTCGGTTGTGTGCTGCTCGCGTACCGGCTGACCAACCGGATCGTGCGGTCGGCCCGACCCGAGGGGGCCGACATCCCGGGGCTCGGGGTGGTGGCGGCCACGTTGACCGCCGGGGTGAGCTCCCTGGCCGCCTACGGCGCGTCGGGTGCGGAGACGCCGCTGTTCGTTCTTCTCGTGCTCACCGCGTGTCTCGCGTTCACCTCGGGCCGAGCGGTGGTCGCCGGTGTCGCGGTGGCTTTGGCGATCATGACGCGGCCGGAAGGCGTCGTCCTCGCGTCGGCCGGGTTGGTGTGGTTCGTGACGGGAGCCGTGCGCGGCAGGAACACGGTGTCGGCCGCCGGGGCGTACCTCGTCGGTGCCGGCGTGCTGCTCGTTCCGTGGACGGTGTGGCGCCTGACGGTGTACGAGCACCTGTTGCCGAACGCGCTGGTGTCGAGGCTGAGCGGCCCGTGGTCCGCGCGGTTCGCCGACGGGTGGGACTACGTCGCCGAGTTCGCCCTGGCATACCAGGCGTTCGTGGTCCTGGCCGTCGTCGCGGTGGCCTTGCTGGCCACACGCCGTGGCGTGTCCGAGCGCGTGGCGCGGGCCCGTTCGGTGGTGTGGTTGCTGTTCGGTCTCGCCGTGAGCCACGTGGTGGGGGTCGTGGCGATGGGTGGCGGTTGGCTGCCGGCATGGCGTCTGCTCGCGCCGGTGCCCGTGTTGCTGGCCGTCGCGGGCACGGCGGCGTACGGACTGTTCGCTGTGACCAGCCCTCCGAAGGACCCGCCGGAGTCGTTGGGGGTGGCTCGGCGCGAGCCGCTCGTGCGCAGACGTGCGGTGCCCGTGGTCGCCTTGGCGTTGTGCGGGTTGTCGTTGGTGGTGACGTTGGGGCACCCGCGTGCGCTGACGGCCATGCAACAGTTACGCGAGTCCGCCGATCAGCTCACCGAGATCGGGTACTGGCTCGACGAGAGCCTGCCCGCGGGCACGGTCGTCAGCACCCACAACACGGGTGCCCTGGCCTACGCGGCCGGCCCATCCATCGTGGTGGTGGACGTGTTCGGGCGCACGGACGGACACATTGCCCGTGAGGGCGAGCCGTTTCGCGTGGGCGAGGCCGGTGTGCGGGTGACACGTGACTTCGACTACGTCGTCAACGAACGCTCACCGGTGGTCGCGGTGGACGAATCGGGCTACACCACCGGGCAGCGGTGTGGTGTCGACCCCGTCTACGCCGACTTGTACGAAGCGGCGAGTTTCCGGCGCGCGGGCACTCCGTACTGGGTCTCGGTGTACGTGCGTCGCGTTTTCGCCACGCATCTGGTGGAGCAGCTCGACGCCCATCCCGACTACTCCTATGTCGAATGCGAGTAGTCGGGTGCCCGCCGGAACGCCGACCGGTCAGAACCAGCGTTCGAGTACCTGAGCCACGCCGTGTTCGGCGTTGGACGCGGTGACTTCGTCGGCGGCTTCCAAAACGGTCGGGTGGGCGTTGGCGACGGCGACCCCGTGCCCCGCCCATTCGAGCATCGGCAGGTCGTTGGGCATGTCACCGAACGAGATGACGTCGGTGTCTGCGACGCCGAACCGTTCGGCGACGTCGGCGAGCCCCGACGCCTTTGTGACACCGGGAGAACCGATCTCGATTAGTCCGCTGCCGGAGGAGAACGTGATGTCCACGCTGTCGCCGAGCACGTCGCGCGCTGCGGCCGCCATTTCGTCCGAGGTCATCTTGCGGTGGCTGGCCAGCAACTTCACGGCCGGATGTCCGAGCACCTCAGCGCGGTGGACCACCTGGCCCTCGCCGTCTCCCCACGGGTTGTAGTACTCGGCTTCGATCACGAAGTTCTGCAGGCCGGGCTCCACCGCCTTCGAGCCGACGCGTTCGGCGGCGAGTTGGCACCCCGGTATGGCGTGGTCCAGTGCTTCGGCCACGTTGTGGAGCTGCATGGGGTCGAGCTGGCTTTGCACGTCGACCACCCGGTCGGCGCCGATGTCGTACAGGATGGCGCCGTTCGCGCACACCGCGTATCCGGTCAGGCCGGTGGCTTCCGCGACGGGGGGAATCCAACGAGGCGGTCTACCGGTCACGAGTATGACCGGGATCCCGTCTTCGCCGGCGCGTCGTACCACGTCGGCGGTGCGTGGTGCGACCTCCCCGAACGGGGTGAGCAGGGTACCGTCTATGTCTGAGGCGATCAGGCTGGGCTTCTCCACGCACCCAGTTTTCCAGATCATCCCCGTACTGCGGGGTGTCGTGCTTCACCGATAGCGTCGACGCGTGCGTGTAGGCATTGCGATCCTCCCGGAGGACAGGTGGTGGGCCGCCGAGCCGAAGTGGCGGGCTGCCGAGGAGTACGGTTTCGACCACGCGTGGACGTACGACCACCTGGGTTGGCGTTCGTTGGTCGACGGGCCCTGGTTCAATGCGGTTCCCACGCTGGCCGCCGCGGCCATGGTGACCTCGACCATCGGGCTCGGTACGTTCGTGGCGTCGCCGAACTTCCGGCATCCCGTGCCCTTCGCCAGAGAAGCCATCACACTCGACGATCTCTCCGACGGCAGGCTGATCTTGGGCGTGGGAGCCGGTGGGCTGGGCTACGACGCCGAGGTGCTGGGCGGGCCCGCACTGTCGGCCGCGCAACGTGCCGACCGGTACGTCGAGTTCGTGGAAGCTCTCGACGGGCTGCTACGTACGGACGGTTTCGATCACTCGGGTACGTACTACTCGGCCTCGGGGGCGAGGAACCTGCCCGGCTGTGTGCGACGTCCGAGGTCGCCGATGTTGCTGGCCGCCAACGGCCCGCGAATGATCGAATTCGCTGCTCGGTCGGGTGACGGCTGGATCACCACGGGGCCTTCCGAGGAGGGACGGACCCAGGACGAGTGGTGGCGGGGCGTGGCGGAGATGTCGGCGCGGTTCGACGACGCCGTCGCCGCGGCCGGACGTGAACAGGTGGTACGTTGCCTCAGTCTCGACGCGGCCCCGGTGTACTCCTTGTCGAGCCGGGACGCGTTCTCGGACGCCGTGGGCAGAGCGGCCGAGCTCGGCTTCACCGACGTGGTGGTGCACTGGCCGCGCAGTGGTGAGCCCTACCAGGGGCAGGAGACGGTGCTGGAGGACATCGCCGCCGAACTGCTCCCGTCGGTGCAGGGTCGGGACATGGACGACACACCGGACGGTTAACTCGAACGGGTGGATAGCGGCGGGTGAGGAACCCGGCGGACCCGGGAGTCGTCGGAACCGACACGAACATCAGCGCGACTTGCCCGGGGGAACAGTGCGCTACGGCCCTCGTGTGGCGAGGTGAGGTGCGGTGAGGTGCGGTGCGGGGCATACCCACTTCACAGTGGTTTCATAACCACGGCCTCGCCGCACGAGGGCCGGTGCGCGTGGGTAGCCTTTCGGCCGTGAGCGCGGACACGAACACCACAGAAATCACAAATGGCACATACTCCGGTTTCGATTTGGTTGTCGTCGGTTCCGGTTTCTTCGGCCTGACAGTGGCCGAACGTGCCGCCAGCCAGCTCGACAAGCGGGTGCTTGTCCTGGAGCGTCGGGAGCACATCGGGGGCAACGCGTACTCGGAGGCCGAGCCGGAGACCGGCATCGAGGTCCACCGTTACGGCGCGCACCTGTTCCACACCTCGAACAAGCGGGTCTGGGACTACGTCAACCAGTTCACCGACTTCACCGGTTACCAGCACCGCGTGTTCGCGAAGTACCAGGGACAGGTCTACACCTTCCCGATGAACCTGCACCTGATCAACCAGTTCTTCGGCAAGTCCCACTCGCCCGACGAGGCCCGCGAGCTGATCGCCGAGCAGGCCAGCGAGATCGACACCAAGGACGCGAAGAACCTGGAGGAGAAGGCCATCTCCCTCATCGGACGCCCGCTGTACGAGGCGTTCGTGAAGGGCTACACGGCCAAGCAGTGGCAGACCGACCCGAAGGAACTGTCTCCTTCGATCATCACCCGGCTTCCGGTCCGCTACAACTTCAACAACCGGTACTTCAACGATACCTACGAGGGGCTGCCCGTCGACGGCTACACGGCGTGGCTGGAGCGGATGGCCGATCATCCGAACATCGAGGTGCGGCTGAACACCGACTACTTCGCGGTGCGCGACCAGATCCCGGAGGGCACGCCCACGGTCTACACCGGTCCGCTGGACCGTTACTTCGGTTACTCGGAGGGCAGGCTCGGCTGGCGCACGCTCGACTTCGAGCAGGAGGTCGTGCCCACCGGTGACTACCAGGGCACGGCCGTCATGAACTACAACGACATCGACGTGCCCTACACCCGGATCCACGAGTTCCGGCACTTCCACCCCGAGCGCGAGTACCCGAACGACAAGACGGTGATCGTGCGCGAGTACTCGAGGTTCGCCGAGGACGACGACGAGCCGTACTACCCGATCAACACGCCGGAGAACAGGGAGAAGCTGGAGCGCTACCGCGAATTGGCCAAGAAGGAGGCCAGCGAGCGCAACGTCCTCTTCGGTGGTCGTCTCGGTACGTACAAGTACCTGGACATGCACATGGCCATCGGGTCGGCGCTGTCGATGTTCGACAACAAGGTGGCTCCCCACCTGACCGACGGTGCTCCTCTCGACGGGGCGATCGATGCTTGAGCAGCGTCCCGGTGACGAGCGGGTGAGTGGCGAGGAGCAGGACTCCGGCCACTCGCCCGCTTCCGGCGAGCTGGCTCTGCTCGTCGGCGTGCAGCGTGTCCTCGCGCGTCCCGCCGCGGTCAAAGCGGCACGTGGCCTCTCGCACTTCGGTGAGCACAGTGCGGGCTGGTTCGCGTTGGGGCTCGCGGGTGCGGCGTTCGACTCGGCCCGCCGCAAGGAGTGGCTCACCGCCGCGGCGGGCGCCGTCGGAGCACACGCCGCCTCGATCGCGGTGAAACGTGTCGTGCGTAGGCGGAGACCGGAACACCCCGACGTCACGGTGGGTGTCGGCACTCCCAGCCGATTGAGTTTTCCTTCGTCACACGCCACGTCGACAACGGCTGCCGCCGTTCTGTATTCAGGCCTGATCGGGCGTAATCTCGTGCCTGTCCTCGTGCCGCCGATGCTGGTCTCCCGCCTCGTGCTCGGTGTGCACTACCCGACCGATGTGCTCGCCGGCGCCGCCCTCGGTGGTGCCGTCGGCGGCATCCTGCGCCGCAGGCTGACTTCACGGAAGCGGACACGACGATGAGTGAGACGACCGAGCGTGCCGACGTAAGTGGCCGTGCCTTCTCCGGGAAGGGGCCGCTCCCGATGCTGTTCGGCGTGCTCAAAACGGCACGCCCTCGGCAGTGGGTGAAGAACGTCCTCGTCTTCGCGGCGCCGTTCACCGCGGGCCAGATCGCCAACCTCGGTGTGCTGGTCGACGCGTCGATCGCGTTCGTGGCGTTCTCGCTCGTCGCCAGCTCGGTCTATCTCATCAACGACGCGGTGGACGTCGAAGCCGACCGTGCGCACCCGACGAAACGCAATCGGCCGATCGCCGCGGGGATTGTGACGATCCCGGTGGCCTACGCCTCGGCGGCGGTGTTCTTCCTCGCCGGTGTCGGTGTGAGTTTCCTCGCCGACTGGCGATTGTTGATCGTGCTGGTGGTGTACGAGGCGATCCAGCTCGCCTACTGCTTCGGGTTGAAACACCAGCCGGTGATCGACCTGGCCATCGTCGGTTCGGGCTTTCTGATGCGGCTGGTCGCCGGTGGCGTCGCCACCGGCATCAGCCTGTCGCAGTGGTTCTTGCTGGTCACCGCGTTCGGTTCGCTGTTCATGGTGGCGGGCAAGCGTTTCGCCGAGGTGATGCTCTACGAGCGCACGGGGGCGAAGATCCGATCTTCGTTGAAGAAGTACTCGGCCAGTTATCTGCGGTTCGTGTGGGCGACCTCGGCCGCGATACTGATCATGTCGTATTGCCTGTGGGCGTTCGAGCAGCAGCAACGCGTGCCAGGCACGGTGTGGAGCGTCATCTCCATCGTCCCGTTCGTCATCGCCGTACTGCGCTACGCGGTGGACGTCGACTGCGGCAACGCGGGCGAGCCCGAGGAGATCGCGCTGCGCGACCGCGTGTTGCAGGTGCTGGGCGCCGCCTGGGTCGTCACGCTGGCCTGCTCGTACTACCTGTGAGCCCGTTGTTGTGATACGCCTTCCAGGGGTGGGGCGACGTAGTCGAGGCGGAACACGCTGATCGGTTCGCGTAACTTGTCGCCTCGCAGATAGGTGGGCACCGGGACCCGCTCTGCGATATCCAACAGCGGCGCGTACGGGCCTCCTGACCCGGCCGAATAGGACATGCCGGTCAACCAGCTGCTGTCCGGGCCGGAGGAGAGGAGATGGCTCACCGGTTGTGTCACACCGTGCGCCACGGAGGCCGGCTGCCTGCACGACAGGAAGAACGCGTTGACCCAGTCGAGTCCCACGGGCTCGGACACCGGCAGGTACTCGGTCAACGGCACCACCCGGGGTATCCGGGGAGCCCCCACGGCGATCCAGCCGTCGCCGTTCCTGCGGTCGACGGCGGTGACGCGCACCCGTTCGGCATCGCCGGGTTCCAGCCGGGCCTCACGCCATGTTCCGTCGCCGAGTCTCAGCCGGAGTTCCCGTTGCACCGTTCCGTCGCGGTCGCCGAACTGCACGGTCGCCGACACCGCCCCGGCCCCGGCCAGAGGTACGACCAGCGGTGGCGAATCCGGTGCTCCGGCGTCGTCGGGCAACGCGTACCACGGGGTGGTCAGTGACCCGGCGGAGCCGCCGCTGCCCCACACCGGCGCCTTGTCCGTGCCGTAGGGGGCGGGTGGCGTCGCGTCGTCGGGATATCCCGTGTCGGGGCTGAACCCGTGCGCGCGGACCCCCTCGGCTCCGGGGGCGGGGGCCAGTAGCCCCGCACTCCGGTCCGGTTCGACTTCCAACCAGTCCTCGATGCCGCAGCTGTCGGAGAAACCGGCGGCCGTGGCGTGGGCGACGCTGTAGGTGCTTGACCGGGACGTCAACGCCGGGTAGGCCAACGACACCACCTCCAGCAGCACCGTTCCCGTCGCGACCAGGGGAAGCAGCCACGCGGGCGAGGGCAGCAGTCGCCAGGCACCCACCAGCCCGGCCAGGGCCAACAGGGTTCCACCGACGAGCACGATGTCCGACAAGGCGAGCCCGCCGAGCTCGGGTGGTCCCAGTGACCACGGCACTCCGAGGCCGGCGACGAACCACCAGCGCACCGGTGCGGCGAGTGCGTACGCCGTCACCGCGGCCAACGCGAGGGTGAACAGGGACCGTTGCCAGGACCGCCGCAGTGCGCCTTCGTCGATGGTGTGCACCACAGCGGCGACCAGCACCGTGGCGATTCCTCCGATGGCACCGAAGTGGTGGGTGTACTTGGTGGGGGTGAACGCCAGTGCGACGAAGAACAACACGGCGATCACCAACCCACGCCGGGTGGGGCGGACCGCGAGCCCCCGTGCTCGGCGGGTGACCAGCAGCACCGCGAGCACGAGCATCGACAGCCACAGCAGCAGTAGCGGCATCCGGCGGTTGAGTCCGCTTCGCATGGGCTCGAACAGGTCCGCGTAGCGCCTCGGCTCGTCCCACACCCCGTAGCTGGGGCCGATGGCTGTGCGTACCTCGGTGGAATGCAGCACCGCGGCCAGGGACTGGTCGGCGAACATCGGCAGCAGTGTCACCGCGCCCGCGCCGAACACCACGGGCACCACCACCGCGCCGTGGTGTCGCACCAGGCGCACGAGGTTGGGGGCGGCGGCGAGGAAGGGTGCCAGTGCGACGATGCCGGTCGGGGTGACGGCCACGGTCAGGCCTGCCGCGACGACGGAGGCACCCAACGTCGCCGGGCTCCGCGTCACGACGGCGCGTTCGAGCAGGAGGAAGACGACGACGGTGCCGAGCATGACCCACGGCTCCGGCCGCAGGCCCACGCCGAACTGGACGTACCACAGGGCGAACACGGCGGCCGCGCCGAACCGCGCCAACGACGTGGGTCTTCGGACGAGTCGGGGCAGCAGAAGCCGGTCGATGAGCAGCCACAACACGAGTCCGAGCAGCACCGAGGGCAGGCGGAGCCACCATGTCGCGCCACTGACCTCGACCAGCGGCCGGTACAGCTCGTAGAACCAGCTGAACGGCGCTTCGGGGGCGTTGAACCAGCGAAAGTAGTTGCCGATGAAGTCACCGCTTTCTGCCGCCTTGAGCATGGTGACGATGTAGCCGTCGTCCACGGTGGGCGCTCCCACCACGAGCCAGTTGGCGAGGACCGCTCCCACGACGGCGTCGGGGGCGTGTGGCCGCCACCAGCGCCGCGGCAGGACGCGGACCCGGCGTACCTCGTCGTTGTCGTTCCGGGTTCGGACGAGCAGCACGAACATCGTGGTCAGCGCGGCCACCGTCACCGCCGCCAGCGCGATCCGCAGCGGTGACGGTGAGCTCTCGTACCGCGTGTCGGGCACCACGGTCACGCGCAACCCGGAGTTCTTCGGCGCTTCGGTGAACATTCCGGTGACGACGGGCGTGTCCTCGGTGCTCGCGATCGTTTCGCCGTCGACCGCCACGGTCGTGCCGGTTTCGTCGGCGACGACGGACCACTCGCAGTCCTGTCCGACCGAGGAAGTGGCGATTCGGTGGTCTCCGACCGCAACGTCGACCGTGTTTCCCGCGATGTCGATGGTGAGTCCGTCGTGGCCGCTTTCGTCGAGCTCGTCACGTGGCGCGGTGGTGGACAGCAGCGAACCCTCGCCGACCTCGTGTACGTCGGTGCAGGGGAACGCCACCTCCAGGTGGTGGGGCTTGTAGGGGAAAAGCGGCAACGCGGTGTTTCGTCCCTGGGTATCCGGCCAGCTGTACACCGAGGTCTGCGTCTCGACAGGGGCGAGCACGAACAGCCCGGCCGTCACGGTGGACACCAAGCCGCATAAAGTGATCAACCAGGAACGGACAGTCACCGTTGAAGCCTAAGGAATCGATGTCTGTGTCGGCACGACGAAATACCGCGCTGGTGGTCGGTGTGTCGGCACTGTCAGCGGCGGGTGTCTTCGCCGTCGTCAAGGACGGTCTCATCGACGACGCCTACATCACGCTCGCCTACGCGAAGAACCTCGCCGTGCACGGTCATTGGGGGCTCGTTCCCGGGCTGGAGGCGAACTCGGCGACGTCGCCGCTCAACGTTCTGTTGCTCGGTGCGTTGACCGCACTGACCCGGGTCTCGGGCGATCCGCACCCGGTCGTGGCGCTGGGTGCGTTGACGGTGCTGGCGACCGCCGTGCTCGGTTGGGCTTGGGCACGGTTGGCCCGTACGTACCGGTTTCCGTGGCCGATCGCCTTGCTCGGCGTGTTGGTCGTGCTGGCGAACCCGTTCGTGCTGTCGGCCATCGGGCTCGAAGTGCTGCTCATCCCCGCGGTGCTGATGCTGCTCACCGTGTTCGCCGCGGAGGGGCGTCCCGTGTGGTTCGGCGTCGCCTCGGGACTCGCCCTGCTCACCCGCCTGGACCTCGCGGTGTTCGTGCTGGTCATCGCACTGTGCGCGGGAGAGATCCGGCGTCGTATCGGCAAAGCCGTGCTGGCCGCCGTCGTGGTGGCGGCACCGTGGTTTTCGTTCAGTTGGATAGCGCTCGGTTCGGCGGTTCCCGACACCCTCGTCATCAAGCAGAACCAGGACGACCTGTTCGGCAACTGGTCCTATGCGACGGGTCCGGTGATGTACTACATGGGCCGGGAGCTCGCCGTGTTCATGGCGTTCGCGCCCGCCGTGGTGGGGTTCATCGCCCTGTGTGCGCTGGTGGGCCTGCGGTTCGCCCGCCGCTGGGACCGTTTCCCCGCGGTCTCGGCGCTCGTGGGACTCGGCGCGGGGGCCGTCGCCTACTACATCGCCTACACGTTGTTGGGTGTGGGGCCGTACCACTGGTACTACGTCGCGCCGACGACCGCGCTGGGGATGTTCGCCGTGGCGGCGCTCGGCGTGTGGCTGATGTGGGCCCGCGAGGAGGAGACACTGCGGGTGCGCGCGCCCGCGGCCGCGCTCGCCGTGGTGGTCGTGTTCGTCGCGGGGGCCGTGGCCGTGAACGTGAACAGGGACATCCCGTGGCGGTCACCGGTGATCTTCGGTAACTGGGCCAACGCCCCCGACTACGCGCACGTGGGACTGGAGCTCGGCGAACAGGTCAAGGACGGCGCCACCGTGCTCTCACCCGGCGAGATCGGTGCGCTGGCCTACTACTGCGAGTGCCGGATCGTGGACGTGTTCTCCGACCGGGGTCGGGTCGCCGACCTGGTGGACAAGCGCATCGGTGAGTCGGGGCCGATCGGTTCGGTGCTGTTGCGGCTCAACTACCTGTTCTTCGAGGACGTCGAGCCCACGCGGGTGGACAAACGGATGCTCTACGAACGTGGTCCCGGCGACGGTCCGAACACCTGGCAGGTGTACTCGAACGCACTCGGTGTCGGCCACTTCACCCTCGTCGACGTCGAACCGAGCGGGGGCTCCTAGCAGGGAATCACCGCCGGCCGAACGAGGGCGGTGTCACGCGTGCGCCCGTTCCATCGCTCGGCGCACTTTCAACGTGGCGTGGATGTCGTACGAGTACAACTCCGAACCGTCCGCGAACGTGAACGCGATGATGCGGCGGGGCGGCACACTCCGGCCGAGGAACGGCGTGTCCAATCCGACCAGGCGATGCGGCTCCATCTCCTCCAGCGTGGTGAAGACGTTGTCGTCGGCGACCGGTTCGTCGGTGAGATGTTTCGTCGGGCACAACACGGCGACACGGCGGTCGGTGACGACGACCCTCGCCGCGCCCTGACTGGCGGCCAGGTGGTCGGCGCAACGCACCGCGTCCTGCTCGTCGTGTTCGGCGTGCACCCAGTGGCCGATTGTGGGGTCGTCGACCCAGTCCTCGACGGGAAGGTCCTCCATCGGCAGCGGCCATCGGCGTGGCTGTTCGCGCATCGACGGCAGTTCTTTCCGCGGAATGTAGGGCACCAGGCGGCGTCCTCCGATGCACGCGCCCACGTGGGCGCGGACGGGTGGGCAGGCCAGGAGCAGGCGCTCGCCATGGGCGAGCCAGAACCGCGTGAGTTCGGTTTCGACCACTTCGTCGATCTGCGCGGCAGCCCTGGGATTCTCCTCCACTACCGTTCTCCTCGGCTCAGCGTGGCCATCCACTCGAACACGCTCTCGTCGTCGACACCGAGCAGCAGGTCGATGCCCGAACCGTCCACGAACGACACTCGAAGGCAGGGGCGTGTGCGTCGTTGTGTCCGTCTGCGTGCCACGGCGATCCCCGCGATGGTGCTCGCCTGGAACGTGCTGTGCACGGCCATTGGTTTGGCTGTCACCGGAACACCCTCGAGGTGCTCGCCGTAGCGTTTGGTGCGGTCGGTGACGATGTCGACCAGTTCCTTGCCGAATCCGATGGTCCTGCGCAGCAACGATGTCGGCGGTTTGCCCGTGTTCTCACGTTTGGTCGGCCGCACGTCGAGCACGACGAGCCGGGTCGAGGTGAGCGCCCACGTACGCGCCCGGCTACCGCCCTTGGGAGCGAGGTGTCGCACGCCGTCGTGCGCATGACAGCCGGGACCGTCACCGAACACGATCACGTCGGGGCCGCGTGCGGCCAGACCGGCCTCGTCGACGGGGAACGCCCACTCCAGGGCGATGGAGGAACCACCCCGTCCGACCGCTTCCAGACCTCGGGCGAGCGGATTGCGTTGTGGCTCCCCCAGTGCGTCCAACCCCTTGACGTCGTAGGCGAATTCAGGGCCGAACGCCGCCCACAACAGACGTTCCCCGGGCTCCATCACCTGGCGGGCGTGTGTGGCCGGACCGACGGGACTGGCGAAGCCCATCAGACACCGATTCCTCGGCCGACGGTCTCTCCTTGCCGCTGTTCGGCGGAGGTGGTCTTACCTCGGTGATGGTGTTCGCCACCCTGCTCGTACGCCTCGCCGAGAGCGTTGTTCATGATCCCGTTCCCCGTAACGCCTTCGTCCCGTGGCAGGACGGAAGAGTCTGTTCCGGACATTCTTCGCTGCTCACGCCTTTTGTTTTCGCGGTCTGAGTCAGCTGTGCTTGCTCGGACGTGAGCAGTGGGGGTTCGGTTCCCACCGAAGAGGCATCGGGGCGTGTCTACGTCGTTCGGGTGGACGCTCGGTAGGTAGCTTACGAAGGTAGCCCGACGGAACAGGCGGAGATGTCAGCCGATACAGACGGACAAACGGAACAGCACCGGATGAGTGCGAACACGTTCGAGGGCTCGTCGCGTCCCGAGCCCGGAAAGCCCGAAGACACCGAGGACGCCGAGGACACCGGCCCGGCGACCGGCGAGCGGTCGAGGACACGGACACTGTTCGCTCGTCGTGACCGTGCGGCCTGGCTCGTCGGCGCGTTGACCCTGATGTTGGGTGGGGTGTTCGTCGCCGTCGACCTCGCCTACAACCAGGGCAAGCTCATCGCGCCCATCGACGACGCCTACATCCATCTCCAGTACGCCGCCCAGCTCGGCTCGGGTCATCCGTTCGAGTACAACACGGGTGATCCGGTGTCGACCGGTGCGAGCAGTCTGTTGTACGCGTTCGTTCTCGCCGCCGCCCACGCTGTCGGTTTCACGGGCACGGCGCTGTTGGCGTTCGCCGTGGCGTTCGGCGTCGTGTGCTGCGCGGTCGCGGCCGGTCTGGCGTGCAAGCTCGGCACGGCCCTGTTCGGCCGTGCCGCCGGGGTGTGGGCGGGTGTGCTCACCGCCGTCAGCGGACCGTTGCTGTGGGGCGCGGTCAGCGGCATGGAGGTCGGGCTCACCGCACTTTTGGTCACGGGCGCGGTATTGGCATTCGTCCGGGAACGTGGCCGAGCGCGGTTCGTGTGGACACCTGTGGTGGCCGCGCTGTTGGCGCTCGTGCGTCCCGAGGGCTTGTTCTTCGCCGTCATGCTGTGCGGGGCGATGGCCTGGACCGTGGTGGCCGCGCGGCGTGCGGGCACGATCACCACGCGCCGGGCCGTGGGACGCCTCGCCGTCGGTTTGGCGCCGCTACTCGTCGGCGCGGTCCAGTACGTATTTTACCTGCTGGCCACGGGCACGCTGCGGGCCAACGGGGTGCAGTCGAAGTCGCACCTCTACGACCGGCCGCTCTTCCACGTCGGTGAGTTCGTGGACCGCACGGTCGCCAACGTGCGAGGCATCGTCGACCACTTCAACGGCTTGAACAACACCGATTTCGCGTTCCCGTTCGCGTTGGTGTTCTTCCTCCTCGGCATCGGCTATCTGCTTGTGAACCGCCCCGAGTGGCGGGCGTTGGCGGTGGCCGTGGCGGTGGGGTTCGCGGCCGTGGTGGCCTCGGCCTCGACGTTGAGCACCGCGTTGTTGCACGAACTGCGGTACTTCCAACCGTTTCTGCCGTTGTTCTTCGTGTTCGCCGTGGGCGGTGGGTACGCGCTCACCCGGTTGCTCCCGCGTGAGGGGCCGCGTCGGTTCGCGCTGCACGCGGTGTTTCTGGTGATGGTGCTGTTCACGGTGGTGGCCACCCCGACGTGGGCGGTGCGTCTGGGCAGACAGGCGGCGACCATCCGTGACACGGATGTGTCCGTGGGCGCATGGATCAGCGGCAATCTGCCCGAGGACGCGATCGTCGGGGTGAAGGACGTGGGCGCCATCGCCTACTTCGGGGATCGCCGCGTGGTGGACACCATCGGTCTGACCACCAACGGCATGGCCGAGGCCAGCAACAACGGTCCCGGAAGTCTGTACGAGGCGTTGCGAGCGCTGCCGGAAGGACAGCGGCCCACCCATTTCGCGGTGTACGAACCGTGGCCGGGCACGTCGATGCAGCCGTTCGTGGACGCGGAGGTGTTCACCTCACCGCCGCTGAGGATCTTCCCCGTGCGCACGCCTCCGGATCTGAACAACCGCCGCATCGTGCCCTTCAACGACGTGCAGGTGTACGAGGCCGACTGGGCGCTCGCGGGCAGCGGTGACCGCGCGCCCGTGCCGGGCCAGGTGCGGGACTACCTCAACGTCGGTTCACTGGAGAGCGAGCGGCACCACGGTTACGAGGTGTCCTCCGCGCAGCCGGGGTTGCAGCCGTACACGGTGCTGCGGCGACAGAACGACGTCCTCGACAGTGGGCGGGTGATCGTCGGCGGGGAACGCTTCACCGCGCGCGACCTGGTCCCCGGTAAGCCGCTCACCGTGGCCACACGTGTTCTGGCCGGGGGAGAGAACCCCGAGAACCGCGAGGTGCGCGTGCGGATCGACGGGCGTGACGCCGGGGTGTGGCGGTTGCCGGAGGCACGCGAGGAGTGGACAACGGCGCGGTTCACCG
>NZ_DAHVQP010000126.1:0-30545 GCF_027317685.1 Saccharomonospora sp. | reverse complement strand
CCGGGCGAGCTCGCCCGAACTGGTGGGAGCATCATGACCATCGCACCCGAGGCGGCCGAAAAGGACGAGACTCCGGTCCCGGAGGGACACGTCAAGCTCACCATCGACGGTGAGGAGGTCATCGCCCCCAAGGGCGAGCTGTTGATCCGCACCGCGGAGCGGCTGGGCACCGTCATCCCGAGGTTCTGCGACCATCCGCTGCTCGACCCGGCCGGTGCCTGCCGGCAGTGTCTGGTCGAGGTGGAGATGAACGGGCGGCCGATGCCCAAGCCGCAGGCGTCGTGCACGATGACCGTGGCCGACGGCATGGTCGTGAAGACACAGCTGACCTCGCCCGTGGCGGACAAGGCGCAGCAGGGTGTGATGGAGCTGTTGCTCATCAACCACCCACTGGACTGTCCGATCTGTGACAAGGGCGGCGAGTGCCCGCTGCAGAACCAGGCGATGGCGCACGGGCGGGCGGAGTCGCGGTTCGTCGATCGCAAGCGGACGTTCCCGAAACCTTTGTCGATCTCGACGCAGGTGCTGCTGGACCGCGAACGGTGTGTGCTGTGCCAGCGATGCACCCGGTTCTCGTCGCAGATCGCGGGTGACCCGTTCATCGATTTGATGGAGCGTGGAGCGCAGCAGCAGATCGGGACGTCGGAGACCGCGGACGTGCACGGGGACGGGTCCGGCGCGGGAACTCCGTTCCAGTCCTACTTCTCCGGTAACACCATTCAGATCTGTCCGGTGGGTGCGCTGACCAGCGCGCAGTACCGGTTCCGGTCGCGACCGTTTGACCTGGTGTCTTCGCCGAGCGTGTGCGAGCACTGCTCGGTGGGCTGCTCGATGCGCACCGACTTCCGCCGCGGCAAGGTGATGCGTCGCCTCGCGGGCGACGATCCGGAGGTCAACGAGGAGTGGCTCTGCGACAAGGGCCGCTTCGCCTTCCGCTACGCCGAAGCGGCCGACCGCGTCCGCCACCCGCTGGTGCGCAACCCCGAGACGGGGGAGTTGGAGCAGGCCTCGTGGACACAGGCGCTGCGGGTGGCGGCCGAGGGCCTGACGAAGGCGCGTGACGGTCACGGCGTCGGTGTGCTGCCCGGTGGCAGGCTGACGGTCGAGGACGCCTACGCCTACAGCAAGTTCGCCAGGGTGGCGCTGCGTACCAACGACATTGACTTCCGGGCTCGGGCGCATTCGCCGGAGGAACTCGACTTCCTCGCCTCACACGTCGTGGGCACGACTCCCGACACCGGTGTCACGATGCGTCAGTTGGAGGACGCGCCGTTGGTGTTGTGCGTGGCCTTCGAACCGGAGGAGGAGGCCCCCGTGCTCTTCCTCCGGCTGCGTAAGGGTGCGCGCGACAAGGGCACCAAGGTGGTCCACATCGGTCAGTGGACCACGCCGGCTGTGCGCAAGACGTTCGGTGAGTTGCTGGCCTGTGCACCGGGTGCCGAGGCCGGGGCGGTCGACGCGCTGGCGGAACACGCTCCGGACGTCGACGAGCAGTTGCGGGCCGAGGGGTCCGTGGTCCTCGTCGGTGAACGTGCCGCGGAGATTCCCGGACTGTTCTCGGCGCTGCACCGCCTGTCCGAACGCACGGGCGCACCGATCGCCTGGGTGCCGCGCAGGGCCGGTGAGCGCGGTGCCGTCGAGGTGGGCGCGTTGCCGACGTTGTTGCCGGGCGGAGCGTCCGTGAGCGACGCCGACGCCCGTGCCGCATTGGAACGTGTGTGGCGCCTCGACGCCGGGTCGCTGCCCGCTGCGCCGGGCCGGGACCTGACCGGCATCCTCCGGGCCGCCCGCGACGGCGACCTCGACGGCCTGGTCGTCGGTGGTGTCCAGGTGGCCGACCTGCCCGACCCGGAGTTGGCGCGGGAAGCGCTGAGCAGGTGCGGTTTCCTGGTGAGCCTCGAACTGCGCCACAGCGAGGTCACCGAACACGCCGACGTGGTGTTGCCGATCGCTCCCGTGGACGAGAAGTCGGGCAGCTTCCTCACGTGGGAGGGCCGCAGGCGGGAATTCTCGGTGACCCTCGACGGCACCGGTGCTCTGTCCGACTGTCGCGTGCTGGACACCCTCGGCGTCGAGATGGACGCCGACCTGTTCACCCAGACTCCCGCGGCCGCGGCGGGTGACTTGGACAGGGTCACGGAGCAGATCACCTCCGCCTCGTGGCACGTCGCCCCCGACATGCCCAGTGCCGACACGCCGGCGGTGGAGCAGGGTCAGGCGCTGCTCGCGACGTGGCGTCAGCTGATCGACGACAGTGCCCTGGCGGTCGACGAACCGCATCTCGCGGGCACGGCCCGTCGCGTGGTGGCCCGGATCTCGAAGGCCACGGCGGCCTCTCTCGGCGAGCCGAGCGCGGTGACCGTGTCCACCGACCGGGGTTCGGTGACGCTGCCCGTGGAAACCGCCGACCTTCCCGACGACGTGGTGTGGCTGCCGGGCAATTCCCCGGGATCGACGCTGCGCACCACGCTCGGCGTGGGCCACGGCGCCGTGGTCTCGATCGCTGCCGGAGGTGAACGGTGACCTCAGCGACCTCGATGGTGCACTTCCTCGCCCAGGAGCAGGAGCCGATGACGAGGGCGGAGCTGCTGGCGGACGACCCGTTGTGGTTGATCCTGCTCAAGGCGGTCGTCGTCCTGCTGATCGGTCCGCTGCTGACCGTGTTCATGATCGTGTGGGAACGGAAGGTCCTCGGCCGGATGCAGAACCGGCCGGGTCCCAACCGGGTCGGTCCCAACGGCTGGTTCCAGTCCCTTGCCGACGCGATCAAACTGCCGTTCAAGGAACAGGTCATTCCCGACACGGCCGACCGCAAGATCTACTTCCTGGCACCGATGATCGTGGCGGTTCCCGCGATGATCGGGCTCGCGGCCATTCCGTTCGGTCCCGAAGTGACGATCTTCGGCGAGCGCACGGTGTTGCAGCTGATCGAGTTGCCGGTCAGCGTGCTGCTGATCCTCGCGGGCGCGTCCATCGGTGTGTACGGCATCGTGCTCGCCGGCTGGGCGTCCGGTTCGCCGTATCCGCTGCTGGGCGGTCTGCGGTCGGCGGCCCAGGTGATCTCCTACGAGATCGCGATGGGACTGTCGATCGTCGGCGTGGCGCTGTACGCGCAGTCGCTGTCCACGGGCGAGATCGTGGCGGCCCAGGAACACGGCTGGTACTTCTACCTGCTGTTGCCGAGCTTCGTGATCTACTTGATCTCGATGGTCGGTGAGACCAACCGCGCGCCGTTCGACCTGCCCGAGGCGGAGTCGGAGCTGGTCGGTGGTTTCCACACCGAGTACAGCTCGATGAAGTTCGCGATGTTCTTCCTCGCCGAGTACTGCAACATGGTCATCGTCTCGGCGTTCGCGACCACCCTGTTCCTCGGCGGTTGGATGTTCCCGTTCGTGGGTCTCGACTCGCCGCTGAACCAGGGCTGGTGGCCGTTGCTGTGGTTCTTCGGCAAGACGTTCCTTCTGCTGTTCGGCTTCATCTGGTTGCGCGGCACATTGCCGAGGTTCCGCTACGACCAGTTCATGAAGCTCGGCTGGAAGGTGCTCATCCCGGTCGCGTTGCTCTGGGTGATGGTGATCTCCGCGATCCGGGCCATCCGCACCGACGGCACCGTCTCCACCGAACAGATCCTCATCGTCGGCGCCATCGTGATCGCGGTCCTGGTGCTGCTCACGTTGTTGTTGCCGGAGAAGGAAGTCCCCGAGGACGAGGATTCCGTGCCGCTCACCGGAGGCGGCTACCCGGTGCCGCCCCTGGACCTCACGGTGCCCACGACGACACCTCGGCAGAGGGCGCTGCGGGCGAAACAGAAATCCCGGAAGTCCGTGGAGTCCCAGCAATCCGAGCAGGCCGCACCGGCGTCGGTCAGCTCAGGTAAGGAGGCAACCGATGGGGATCTTTGATCCCATCAAAGGCTTCGGTGTCACCTTCGCGACGATGTTCAAGAAGGTGGCGACGGAGGAGTACCCCGAGATCGGAGCGCCTGCCGCGCCGCGCTATCACGGCCGCCACCAGCTCAACCGGCACCCGGACGGGCTGGAAAAGTGCGTCGGCTGTGAACTGTGCGCGTGGGCGTGTCCCGCGGATGCCATCTTCGTCGAAGGCGGGGACAACACCGAGGAGGCGCGCTACTCGCCGGGCGAGCGGTACGGCAAGGACTACCAGATCAACTATCTGCGCTGCATCGGTTGTGGTCTGTGCGTGGAAGCCTGCCCGACCCGCTCCCTGACGATGATCAACTTCTACGAGATCGCCGACGACGACCGGCAGAAGCTGATCTACACCAAGGAGGACCTACTCGCGCCGCTGCTGCCGGGGATGGAGGAACCGCCCCACCCGATGCGGCTCGGTGACAACGAGCAGGACTACTACGTCAAGGGCCCGGAACTGGCCCGGCAGCGCGGTGTGCCCTCCGACGAGTCGGCCGAGACGTCCGAAGAGAAGGCAGTGTGATGGCCGTGATGGCCGGAATAGCCGGAATGACCGGGAGGACGGCAGTGGACACGCTGGTGCTCGCGCAGGCCGACGCCGGAGCGACCGTGTCCACCGGCGAGGCGATCGCGTTCTGGATCCTCGGACCGCTCGCCCTGGCCGGTGCGTTGGGCATGGTGTTCGCCCGCAACGCTGTGCACTCGGCGCTGTGGCTTGTGCTAACGATGCTTTCGCTCGGGATGCTGTACCTGGCGCAGCAGGCACAGTTCCTCGGCTTCACCCAGGTCATCGTCTACACCGGCGCGATCATGATGTTGTTCCTGTTCGTGTTGATGTTGGTGGGTCGGGAATCGTCCGATTCGGTGGTCGAAGTGCTACGAGGCCACCGGCTGATGGCCGGCCTCGTCGGGGTGGGGGTCGCCGGACTGTTGGCGGCTGCGCTGACCCGCGCCATCGCCGACGTCACCCCGGCCCCGCCGCTCGACCCGTGGAGCGCGGACGGCGGTGGTGCCGGTGGGCTCGGCCGCCTCATCTTCACCGACTACCTGTTCCCGTTCGAGCTGACCGCCGCGCTGCTGATCACGGCGGCGATGGCGGGGATGGTGCTGTCGTTCACCACGCGCCACACCAAGGGCGGCAAGCGCAGCCAACGCGAACTCGTCATCGCGCGGTTCCGCGGCGAGTACGAGCGGCCGTCGCCGAAGCCGGGCCCCGGTGTGTTCGCCACCTCCAGTTCGGTGGCCACACCCGCCCTGTTGCCCGACGGTTCGGTGGCGCCCGAATCGCTGTCCGAGCTCATCGAGTCCACACCGACCGCCAAGCTGCAGACGCACCGCGAACAGGTGGACGGTGGCACCCCGAAGCCGGAATCGCGGACGCTCGTCGGGTCCGACGGCGCGAGCCTGGACGACGCGATCGGCGTACGTTCCAACGAGGGGGAGGATTCGTGACCCCGACGTACTACCTGCTGTTGTCGGCGTTGCTGTTCACGATCGGCGCCGTCGGTGTCCTCGTGCGTCGCAACGCTGTCGTGGTGTTCATGTGCATCGAACTCATGCTCAACGCCGTGAACCTGTCGCTGGTGACGTTCTCGCGCATCAACGGCTCGATCGACGGACAGGTGATGGCGTTCTTCGTGATGGTCGTGGCCGCGGCGGAGGTCGTCGTTGGGCTGGCGATCATCATGTCGATCTTCCGGACCCGCCGTTCGGCCTCGATCGACGACACCAACCTGCTGAAGTACTAGCCTCCAACCACAGGGAACTACCTTGATCGCATCATCGTGGCTGCTGGTCGCGCTTCCCGCGCTCGGCGCCCTCATCCTGTTGGTCGGTGGTAACCGCACCAACGCGTGGGGGCACCTACTGGGCTGCGCGACGGTCATCGCGTCGTTCGTCTACGGCTTGGCGCTGTTCTTCAGCGAGTCGCTGTCCGAGGCCGCTGACACGACGGTCTACTCGTGGATCCCCGTCGAGTCGCTGCAAGTCGATTTCGGACTGCGGATCGACCCGTTGTCGGTGACGTTCGTCCTGCTGATCACGGGTGTGGGCGCGCTGATCCACATCTACTCGATCGGATACATGTCGAACGACGCCGACCGCCGTCGGTTCTTCGGCTACCTCAACCTGTTCGTCGCCGCGATGCTGGTGCTGGTGCTCGGCAACAGCTTCGTGATGCTGTACCTGGGTTGGGAGGGCGTCGGTCTGGCCTCGTACCTGCTCATCGGCTGGTACCAGGATCGTCCCGCGGCGGCCACCGCCGCCAAGAAGGCGTTCCTCATGAACCGTGTCGGTGACGTGGGGCTCGCGCTGGCGATCTTCTTGATGTTCAAGTACATCGGCAGCACGAGCTACTCCGAGGTGTTCGCCGGGATCGGCGACCTGTCGCCCGCTGTGATCACCGCGATCGCGTTGCTGCTGTTGCTGGGTGCGTGCGGCAAGTCGGGTCAGTTCCCGCTCCAGGCGTGGTTGCCCGACGCGATGGAGGGCCCGACCCCGGTGTCGGCCCTGATCCACGCCGCCACGATGGTCACCGCGGGCGTGTACCTCATCGCCCGTGCTTCGCCGATCTACAACCTCACCGAGGACGGGCGGCTGGTCGTCACGATCGTCGGTGCGTTCACGTTGCTGTTGGGCGCGATCATCGGCTGCGCCTACGACGACATCAAGAAGGTGCTCGCCTACTCGACCGTGAGCCAGATCGGTTACATGATGCTCGCCGTCGGCCTCGGCCCGGTCGGGTACGCGCTCGGTATCGCCCACCTGCTCACGCACGGCTTCTTCAAGGCCGGCCTGTTCCTCGGCGCCGGCTCGGTCATGCACGCCATGAACGACGAAGTCGACATGCGCAAGTTCGGCGGGCTGGCGAAGAAGATGCCGATCACGGCCGCCACGTTCGGCCTCGGCTACCTGGCGATCATCGGTTTCCCGTTCCTGTCCGGTTTCTGGACCAAGGACGCCATCATCGAGGCCGCGTTCGGCCAGGAGGGTTGGCGAGGCTGGGTGTTCGGTGGTGCGGCGTTGCTCGCCGCGGGCATCACCGGCTTCTACATGACCCGACTGGTGCTGCTGACGTTCTTCGGTGAGGAACGGTGGCGCAAGACCACGTCGGCGGACGGTCGGGCGTTCCAGCCGCACGAGTCCCCGGCGGTGATGACCGTGCCGATGATCGTGCTCTCGGTCGGCTCCGTCGCGGCCGGTTTCCTGCTCATGTCGGGCGACACGCTCGCCGAGTTCCTCGTGCCCTCGGTGGGCACGCTCGTCGAGTCGGAGCACGGCGTGTTGCCGCACGCGTTGGTGCCGTGGCTGACCGTGGGACTGTCCGCGCTCGGTGTGCTGCTGGCGTGGGCGCTGTTCGGCAAGAAGCCGACCCCCGTCGAGCGGCCGGAGAACGTGGCCTGGCCCGTGCGGGCCGCGCGTAAGGACCTGTACGGCAACGCGCTGAACGAGGCGCTGGTCGCCAGGCCCGGCCTGTGGCTCACTCGCTTCGCGGTGTTCCTGGACAACCGGGGCGTCGACGGCGCGGTGAACGGACTCGCCGCCGCACTCGGTGGAGGGTCGAGCCGGCTGCGCCGAATGCAGACCGGATTCGTGCGGTCGTACGCACTGTCGATGCTCGGCGGGTCGTTCCTGCTCGTCGCCGCACTGTTGTTGGTGAGGTTCTCATGAGTTGGCTCGTTGCCCTGATCCTGCTGCCGCTCGTCGGCGCCCTCGTGGTGGCCGGGCTGCGCGACAACGACCGGGCGGCAACACTGGTGGCGCTGGCCGTGGCCGTGGTGGAGCTGTTGCTGGTCGTGCCCACATGGTTGGCCTACGACCCCGGCGGTGAGCGCCTCCAGCAGGTCACGTCGTTCGACTGGATCCCGGCGCTGGGCGTGCACGTCTCGTTCGGCATCGACGGCATCGCGCTCATCATGATTGCCGTGACCGCACTGCTGGTGCCGGTGGTGATCGGCGCGCTGAACTCCACGGACAAACTGCCCGAAGGGCGTTCGGCCGGTGGGTTCCTGTCGTTGATCCTGGTGCAGGAGGCATTGACGATCGCCGTGTTCGCGGCGACCGACGTGTTCCTGTTCTACGTACTGTTCGAGATCATGCTCGTGCCGATGTACTTCCTCATCGGCTTCTACGGCGGGCCGAAGCGGCAGTACGCGGCGGTCAAGTTCTTCCTCTACTCGTTCCTCGGCGGGCTCATCATGCTGGCTTCGGCCATCGGGGCCTACTCGTTGGCCGTCGACGAGTTGGGTGAGGGCACGTTCGACTGGGCCACGCTGGTCGCGGTGGTCAGCGATGCCCCGGTGAACACGCAGATCTGGCTGTTCCTCGGGTTCTTCCTCGCGTTCGCGATTAAGGCTCCGCTCGTGCCGTTCCACACGTGGCTGCCCGACGCGGCGGGGCAGGCTCCGATCGCCGTCACGGTGCTTCTGGTCGGTGTGCTTGACAAGGTGGGTACGTTCGGCTTCCTGCGGTACAGCCTGCCGATGTTCCCCGATGCCAGTGCGCAGCTCGCGCCACTGGTGCTGACGCTCGCCGTGCTGGGTGTGATCTACGGGTCGATCCTCGCGGCGGGACAGCAGGACATGAAGCGCTTCGTCGCTTACGTGTCGATCGCCCACTTCGGATTCATCGCGCTGGGCATCTTCGCGTTCACGCCGCAGGCCACGGTGGGCTCGGCGACGTACATGCTCAACCACAGCCTCGCCACGGGCATGCTGATCCTGGTGTTGGGGATCGTCGCCGCGCGCGGCGGCTCGACCCGGATCTCCGACTACGGCGGCATGTTCAAGATGACGCCGATCCTCGGCGGCATGCTGTTGCTGGGCGGTATGTCGACGCTGTCCCTGCCGGGTACGAACTCGTTCATCAGTGAGTTCCTGGTGCTGTTGGGCGCGTTCGATTCCCGCCCGGTCTTTGCGATCATCGCCACGGTGGGTCTGGTACTCGCCGCGGCTTACGTGCTGTGGCTGTACCAGCGGATCATGACCGGGCCGGTGCGGGGCGCCGCACTCGTCGACGTGTCGGACGCCCCCGCGCCGTCGGAAGGCATCTCGACCAACGGCGGTGGCGGGGGAACCTCGGAAGGCGGCACGGCGACGGCCGTCGCTCCCGAGAAGACCGAGACCGCGACCCGCAAGACCATCCGTGACCTGTCCGGCAAGGAAATCGCGGTGCTCGCACCGCTCGTCGTGTTGATCATTGGCCTCGGGTTCTATCCGCAGCCGGTGCTCGACACGGTGACGCCATCGGTGGAAGCGACACTGCAAGCGGTGCAGGAAAGGTAATCCCAGCCGTGTTGAACCTTCATCTCGCCCAGCAAGGGCCCATCGAGGCGCCCGCCATCGACTTCGCGGCCATCATGCCGTTGGTGATCGTGCTCGGTGCGGCGTGCATCGGGGTGCTGCTGGAGGCGTTCCTGCCCAGGCACCAACGTTGGACCGCGCAGGTGACGTTGAGTCTGCTGACCGTCGTGGCCGCCGGGGTGTCGCTGGCTCTCTACATTCCCGACGCCCCCGAACACGGCACCACGACGTTGAGTGACACCCTCGCCATCGATGCGCCGGCACTGTTCCTGTGGGGCACGTTGCTCGCCCTGTCGGTGGCGGCCCTGCTGCTGATCGCCGACCGGACCGTGGAACGGGGCGGGGCGTTCGTGGCCGAGGCGGGCATCAGCCCCGGCACGTTCCAGGACAAGGAACAGGCCGCGACCAAGACCATGCAGACCGAGGTCTTCCCGCTCACGCTGTTCGCGTTGGGCGGCATGATGGCTTTCACGGCGGCCAACGACCTGCTCACGATGTTCGTGGCGCTGGAGGTGCTGAGCCTCCCGCTGTATCTGATGTGCGGGTTGGCGCGTCGTCGGCGGCTGCTGTCGCAAGAGGCGGCGGTCAAGTACTTCCTGCTTGGCGCGTTCGCCAGCGCGTTCTTCCTGTACGGCCTCGCGTTGCTCTACGGTTACGCCGGTTCGGTCCGGCTGTCGGATATCTCCCTCGCGGCGGCGGGTACCGACCGTTCGGACACGTTGCTGTTCGCGGGGCTCGGCCTGCTCATGGTGGGGCTGCTGTTCAAGGCGTCCGTCGGCCCGTTCCACGCGTGGACGCCGGACGTCTACCAGGGTGCGCCGACACCGATCACCGCGTTCATGGCCGCTTGCACCAAGGTGGCCGCGTTCGGCGGCATGCTGCGTGTGCTGACGGTGGGCTTCGAGTCGACCCACTGGGAGTGGCGTGGCGTGCTGTGGGCGGTGGCGATCGTGTCGATGGCGATCGGCGCGGTGTTGGGTCTCACGCAGACCGACGTCAAGCGCATGATCGCGTACTCGTCGATCGCACACGCCGGGTTCCTGCTGATCGGGGCGATGGCGCTCACCGACGACGGGCTGTCGGGCACGCTGTTCTACCTGCTGACGTACGGCTTCACCACGTTGGCCGCGTTCGGTGTCATCTCGCTGGTGCGGGACGGAAGCGGTGAGGCCACACACCTGTCGGCCTGGGCGGGCCTGGCGAAACGGTCACCGGTGCTGGCGGCCGTGTTCACGTTCCTGCTGTTCGCTCTCGCCGGTATCCCGTTGACGAGTGGGTTCGTCGGTAAGTTCGTGGTGTTCTCGGCCGCCCTGTCTGACGGCATGGCTCCGCTTGTGGTGATCGGGCTGGTGTTCAGCGCCGTGGCGGCGTTCTTCTACCTGCGGGTCGTGGTGTTGATGTACTTCTCCAAGCCCGCTGACGACGGCCCCACGGTCAGCGTGCCGGGGACGTTCACCACCGCCGCCATCACGCTGGGCGTGGTGGTGACGTTGCTGCTCGGCCTCGCGCCGACGTTCGCCCTCGACTGGGCGGGTGCCGGCGGGTTCTCGATCATGTCCTGAGTGGGACGGGGCAGAGTCCACCGACATGCCGGTGACACCGAGGGGTGTCGCCGGCATGTTCTTTTCTTTGCCCTCCATCAGGGTGAGCGGGGACGATCCCGGGCCGGCGTTCTCGGTCGCTGTTACCGATGCCTCCGCCGATGTGAACCTGCGGTGTGTGCCCAGTGACTTTCCGTGTTTCGATTACCTTTCGACAACGTCACGATGTGGCGTGCTACCTGCGGGTCATCTGGCCCTGCCCCCCGCCCATTAGGCTGTTGAGGACCGTTAACCCAGGGCCGAAAGGGCGGAGCCGACGTGTCAGTGCGTGATGGCACCATCGACGAGTTGCGCGCTGCAGTCGGACTGCAGATCGCGGACGAGGAACTGCTGCGAACTCTCGTCGTTGGGCTAAACGAGGTGGAGGACATCCTGCGCGAAGTCGCGCGCAGCGAAGTGGCGGCCATAGACGAGGCCGCACGCCATCTGGTCGACGCCGGTGGCAAACGTTTTCGCCCTATGTTCACGTTGCTGGCTGCCCAATTCGGCACAGGCGGCAGCCGTGACGACGTGATCACTGCAGCCGCTGCTGTTGAACTGGTTCATCTGGCCACGCTGTACCACGATGACGTGATGGACGAGGCCACGATGCGGCGGGGCGCCCCCAGCGTCAACGCCCGTTGGGACAACAGTGTGGCGATCCTGACGGGCGACTACCTGTTCGCTCACGCATCGCGGTTGGTGGCCGACTTGGGCACCGACGCGGCACGCATCATCGCCGAGACGTTCGGCGAACTGGTGACGGGGCAGATGCGGGAGACCGTCGGCCCCGCCGCCGGTGACGATCACGTGGAGCACTACCTGTCCGTCATCGGACAGAAAACCGGGTCGCTGATCGCGACGGCGGGTCGTTTCGGTGGCATGTTCTCGGGAGCCGCGCCCGAACATGTGGAGGCATTGCACCGTTTCGGTGACATCATCGGTACGGCGTTCCAGATCTCCGACGACATCATCGACATCGCCTCGCCGTCCACCACCTCCGGTAAGTCGCAGGGCACGGACCTGCGGGAGGGCGTGCGGACTCTGCCGATGCACTATGCCCTGGCCCACGATCCGGACCCTCGCTTGGTGGAATTGTTGGCCGAGCCCATCACCGACGACGCGCTGGTGGCAGAAGCCCTCGAGCTGTTACGTCGTTCGGGTGGTCTCGAACGCACCCGCGACACGCTCGCCGACTACGCTCGGCGCGCACGGGAGGAGCTCGCCGCGTTGCCGGATTCGTCGGCGAGGGACGCCTGCGAGTCGGTCGCCGACTACCTCGTCGCACGGACCCACTAGGAAGGCAGCCTCATGTCCGTTTTCGGTCAGGTCTGGGTGTTCAGTGCGATCGCTTTCGTACTGGGTGCGCTCCTCGCCTGGCTTTTCCTTGTCCGACCCGCCCAGCGTCGCATCGGTGAGCTGCAGCGCAGACTCGCCGATGTCGAGCGCGCGCCGAGTGGCGCGGCATCGAGGAGGGGCACAGCCTCGGGTGGCGCACAGAGCACGTTGATCGCTCCGCCCGCAGCCGAGGACGACGAGGACGAAACTCGGGGCACACCCCCGACGCGGCGTTTCGAGCCTGCCACCGAGTCGCAGCCCGAACCTCCGGCGGACAAGGCGACCGAGCGGCTCGCGCCTGCGCCGAAATGGCCCGAGCAGGACAGCCTGCGAGGGCGGACGTCCTCGGCACAGTCGTCCGAGGTGGACGAACTCGACGAGGAGTTCGCCCGGATCAAGGAGTTCGAGAACGAACATTCCGACGAGCCGGGGGAGATGTTCTCTTCCGACGACTCCGGTTCCGACGAGCCCACCGAGTACCGCAGCAGCCACGCAGGCCAGTTGGACGTCGACCTTCCGGCGGCGGAAGCCGACGACATCGGGGACGCCGACAGCGGCTCACGCACGCGGCGGTCGGCGAGCCTGTTCGAACCGGCGTCGCCCACCGGCGCGTCCGATGGACCGGACACGGCCGAGGACGAGAGCACGTCACCGAGGTACGGAATCGGAGGTGGGCCGGACAAGGCCGCCGACCCTCCTGCCACCGAGCGCACCACGATGCTGCCGAAACGCCAGCCCGGGCGCTCGTCGCTCGAGAGTTTCGAGCGGGCGAAGCCGATCCAACCGTCGATGCGGCCGGTCGAGCGTCGGGAACCGCAGTCGGAGCCGGGACGCGGTGGTTCCCTGTTCGAACCCACCGTCTCCCCGTCCAACGTGGCACCGCCCGCGCGGGACTCTTCCTTGCGCTCCGATCTGCCGCCCGGGCCGTTCGGTCCCGGTTCGGCCATGCCGAAGCCCGGTGGCGAGCGGCCGTCCCCGGATTTCACGGTCAAGGCCAGCGTCACCGCGCTGCGCTACTGCCCCGAGGGGTCGCCGGAATTCCCGCGCATGGTGGCGGAGGTGTGGTTCCGTAGCCCGGCCGACGCCGAGCGGGTCGGATTCCGGCCGTTGTCGTGACGCGAAGGACGGGAGAGGGCCGGACACACGAACGAGACGAAAACAGGGCACCTCACCGTGTGGGTGGGGTGCCCTGTCCGTTTCGGTTCGCCGAGGACTATTCGACGGTCCAGGTGTCCTTGCCGGTGATCAGCGCTTGCAGGTCGGCGGGCTTGGCTTTGGCGGCCTGTTCCACCTGGGCGCGGGCCTGATCGTCGTAGGTGGGGCGGGACACCTGACGGAAGATGCCCGTGGGGGTGTGGCTGAAGGTGTCGTCGCTCAGCCGGGACAGGGCGAAGGCGTACGAGGTGTCGGCGATGGTGGGGTCGTGGACGACGAGGTTATCCTCGCCGATCTCGGAGACCTTGCCGACCTCGAAGCCACCCCAGCCGGTGCGGCCGACGCCGTACTCGCCCTCGGGGCCGAAGCGGATGGGTTCGCCGGCCCGCAGCGGGATGATGCGGCGTGCGGATTCGTCGGCGTCTTTGAGCACGTCGAAGGCGCCGTCGTTGAAGATGGGGCAGTTCTGGTAGATCTCGACGAAGGCCGAGCCGCGGTGCTGGGCGGCGGCGGTGAGGACCTCGGTGAGTCCCTTGCGGTCGGAGTCCAGCGCCCTGCCCACGAACGACGCTTCGGCGCCCACCGCGAGTGAGACCGGGTTGAAGGGGGTGTCCACCGAGCCCATGGGGGTGGACTTGGTGACCTTGCCCGGTTCGCTGGTGGGGGAGTACTGGCCCTTGGTCAGCCCGTAGATCTGGTTGTTGAACAGCAGGATCTTGAGGTTGACGTTGCGGCGCAGCGCGTGGATGAGGTGGTTACCGCCGATGGACAGCGCGTCGCCGTCACCGGTGACCACCCACACCGACAGGTCGGGGCGCGTGGTCGCCAGGCCGGTGGCGATCGCGGGCGCCCGGCCGTGGATGGAGTGCATCCCGTAGGTGTTCATGTAGTACGGGAAGCGGGACGAGCAGCCGATGCCGGAGACGAAGACGATGTTCTCGCGCTTCAGGCCGAGGGTGGGCAGAAACGACTGGATCGTGTTGAGCACGATGTAGTCGCCGCAGCCCGGGCACCAGCGGACCTCTTGGTCGGACTTGTAGTCCTTGGCCTTTTGCTTCTCGTCGGTGGTGGGTACGAGGTCGAGCCCGCCGAGGGTCGGCAGACCCAGATCGACTTGGGTCACTTGACCACGACCTCCTTGTTCGTGTGGGGGATGCGCTCGGCGATGTCTGTGAACACGTGTTCCAACTCTTCGGCTTTGAACGGCAGGCCGGCGATCTTGGTGTAGGAGTGGATGTCGACGAGGTATTTCGCGCGCAGCAGCGACGCGAGCTGTCCCATGTTCATCTCGGGCACGACCACGGCGTCGTACGAGCGCAGCACCTCGCCCAGGTTCGCGGGGAACGGGTTGAGGTGGCGCAGATGGGCTTGTGCGATCGGGATGCCCTTACGCCGCACTCGGCGGCAGGCTGCTCCGATGGGGCCGTAGGTGGAACCCCAGCCCAGGGCCAGCACTCGGGCCTGTCCACCGGAGGGGTCGTCGACCTCGACATCGGGCACGTCGATGCCGTCGACCTTGGCCTGGCGCAACCGCACCATCTTGTCGTGGTTGTCGGGGTCGTAGGAGATGTTGCCCTTGCCGTCGGCCTTCTCCAGTCCCCCCACCCGGTGCTGCAGCCCGGGCGTACCGGGCACGGCCCATTCGCGGGCCAGGGTCTTTGGATCACGCACATACGGCCAGAACTCGCCCGAACCGTCCGGGGCGTTGGGTTCGGAGGCGAACTCCACCCGCAGGTTGGGCAGGGTCTCCACGTCCGGGATCAACCACGGTTCCGAACCGTTGGCGATGGCACCGTCGGACAGCAACAACACCGGGGTGCGGTAGGTCAACGCGATACGCGTGGCCTCCAGCGCGATATCGAAGCAGTCCGCCGGTGAACACGGTGCCACGACCGGCACCGGGGACTCGCTGTTACGGCCGTACATCGCCTGCAACAGGTCGGCCTGCTCGGTCTTGGTGGGCAGCCCCGTGGACGGGCCACCCCGCTGCACGTCGATGACCACCAGCGGCAATTCGATCATCACGCCGAGCCCGATGGTCTCCGACTTCAGTGCGATCCCCGGACCCGAGGTCGAGGTCACCCCGAGAGCGCCGCCGTAGGAGGCACCCAACGCGGCACCAATTCCGGCGATCTCGTCCTCGGCCTGGAAGGTGATGACACCGAAGTTCTTGTGTTTGGACAACTCGTGCAGGATGTCCGAGGCCGGGGTGATCGGGTAGGTGCCCAACAGCACCTGCAGCCCCGAACGCTGCCCCGCGGCCACGATCCCGTAGGCCAACGCGGTGTTACCGGTGATCTGCCGGTAGGTGCCCTTCGGCAACTTGGCCGGCGCGACCTCGTAGGTGGTCTTGAACGCCTCGGTGGTCTCGCCGTAGTTCCAACCCGCCCGGAACGCCAGAATGTTGGCTTCCGCGATCTGAGGCTTGGTGGCGAACTTGTCCCGCAGAAACGCCTCGGTGCCCTCGGTCGGCCGGTGGTACATCCACGACAACAACCCGAGGGCGAACATGTTCTTGCACCGCTCGGCGTCCTTCTTACCCAGCCCGGTGTCGGCCAGCGCGCCCTGCGTCAACGAGGACATCGCGACTTCGTACACCTCGAACGCCGACAACGTGTCGTCGGTCAGCGGATCGGATTCGTAGCCGACCTTGGCCAGGTTGCGCTTGGTGAACTCATCGGTGTTGACGATCACCATGCCGCCCTGGGGCACGTCACCGATGTTAGCCTTCAACGCCGCCGGGTTCATCGCCACCAACACATCGGGCCGATCCCCCGGCGTGAGAATGTCGTAGTCGGCGAAATGCACCTGGAAGCTGGAGACGCCCGGGATGGTGCCCTGCGGCGCCCTGATCTCCGCGGGGAAGTTCGGCAACGTAGCGAGGTCGTTGCCGAATGCGGCGGCCTCCGACGTGAATCGATCGCCCGTCAGCTGCATGCCGTCGCCGGAGTCGCCCGCGAATCGAATCACTACACGGTCAAGTCGACTGATCTCAGTGGAACGAGTGGCCGACAGCGCGCTCTTCTCGCCGTTGCCGCCTGTACTTGTGCTCATGAGCCAGCAAATACCTCTCTCCCGACCCCGGCGCAGGACGCGCTCACACTTCGAGATTACTTGTAGTTTTCGGACCCCGGCTCGACATGTGATCCGACTTACTGTAACCGGCGGTAACAGGATACCTTCGCCCACTCTCTGGGATCAGCGGCCCGGCGTCGGGGGGCGTTCGAGAAGCGTCGACAGCACCACCGTGGACACCGTCCGGTCGATGATCTCCAATCCTCGCAGCCGCTCCAGCGCGTCCTCCAGGTGATGGATGTCGGCGGCGCGCAGGTGCACGATCGCGTCGGCCGCGCCCGACACCGTGTACGCGGCGACGACCTCCGGAAGCGGCTCCAAGTGGGCTCGGATGCGCGTCGGGGGGATGTTGCCCTGGCAGTGCACCTCGACGAACGCCTCCGTGCCCCAGCCGAGTGCTTCCGGGTCCACCACGGCGGTGAAGCCGCGCAGCACTCCCGTTTCACGCAATCGGTCGACCCTGCGTTTCACGGCGGGAGCCGACAGGCCGACGACTTTGCCGATCTCGGCGTAGCTCGATCGCGCATCGGCGACCAGGCACGAAACGATACGTTGATCCAGCTCGTTCATACGCAACGTTTAGCACATAGATGCGCAAGTAATAACAATTGATCGCCGTATTATGCTGCGCATACATTCGAAGTATGCGTGTTCCCATGCCTCGTCACTATCTGATGTGTCCCCCGCGTTACTTCGCAGTGGAGTACGCCATCAACCCGTGGATGGATCCGACCGTGCCCGTGGACCCGGAGCGCGCGATGCAGCAGTGGACGGAGCTACGCGACACCTACCGTCGACTCGGGCACCTGGTTGAGGAAGTGGAGCCCCAACCGGGACTGCCCGACATGGTGTTCGCGGCGAACTCGGCAACGGTCGTGGACGGCCGTGTGCTGGGTGCCAAGTTCGCCACCCGGGAGCGAGCCGCGGAGGCCGAACACTTCCGCCGTTGGTTCGTCGAAAACGGCTTTCAGGACATCACGATGCCGCAGGAGACCAACGAGGCCGAAGGCGACTTCACCTGGACCGGTCGAGTGCTGCTGGCGGGAACGGGTTTCCGTACCGAGCCGCGTGCCCACGCCGAGGCGCAGGAGGTCCTGGGCGTACCGGTGATCTCACTGCGGTTGGTGGATCCGCGCTACTACCACTTGGACACCGCGCTGTTTGTGCTGTCGGAAGCCGACGACGAAAAGCCCGCCCAGATCGCGTACTACCCGGAGGCCTTCTCCCCCGGATCGCAGCAGGTGCTGCGCAGGTTGTTTCCCGACGCGGTGATCGCCGACGCCGACGACGCCGCGTGCTTCGGACTCAACGCGATCTCGGACGGGCTCAACGTCGTACTGCCCGTGGAGGCGACGTCGCTGGCCGAGAAAGTGGCCGCCCGCGGCTACGAGCCCGTGTTCGTGGACATCTTTGAACTGCGGAAGGCGGGCGGCGGGCCCAAGTGCTGCACGCTGGAGATCCGCAAGTAGGGGCAGAGCCGAGTTCAGGTCCGCGCGGGCGCGCGGCGCCGGGAGAGTCGACGCCACGCCAGTGCCAGCACGAACAGCGCTCCACTGGTCAGGCCGATGGTGCCCGCGATGGAGGAATCGAGCACCAGCGCCGCGCGGTGGCCCGCCAGTGAACTGGCCCAGCCCACGGCGACCGCGACCACCAGCATCGTGCCGAGTCGTTGGGTGAGCAGCCGCGCCGTCACGGCGGGCACGACGAAGAACGTGATCACCAGGATAGCTCCGAGGCTGTCGAACGCGACGACGGCCGTGCCCACCACCACGACCAACAGCATCCGCCCCACGAGTTCGCCGCGTAGTCCGGACAACTCGGCGAACTCGGCATCGAAGGCCGCGGCCTGCAGTGGCCGCCACAACAGCACGACGAACACCACCGTGCACACGGTCGTCAAACCGGTGAGCAGCAGCGACGTCGGCACCGAGGCGCCCAGGACGTCCATCGTGCGCAGTGGGGCGAAGGTGATGTCGCCGTAGATGGCGGAGTCGAGGTCGATGTGCACGCCCGAGGCGTAGACGCTGATGCCGAGGACGCCGAGGGAGAACAGCGCGGGAAACGTCAGGGCCAGTGCTGCGTCGGAGGCCACCACTGCGGTACGGCGAAGCCATTCCGAACCCGCCACGCACAACACTCCGAACGCGGTGGCACCCAGCACGGTCACCGCCGAGGCACGGTCACCCGTGAGCAGGAACACCAGCACGATCCCGGGGAGCACGGCGTGGCTGACCGCGTCGGGCAGCAGAGCCTGGCGCCGCAGCACCAGAAAGCTCCCGAGCAGCGCGCACGACGTGGACAACAACCCGGCTATCACCACGATCATCACGTCATCGGAGGTCATGCCGAACGCTCCTTGCGGCGGGTCTTACGGATACGGGCGAGCACTCCGCGATGGGGTGCGAACACGACCGACAGCAGGGCCAGCGCGGTGGCCAGCAGGACGATCACCGGGCCCGCCGGCAGCTCGGCACGCCCGGAGAGCGCTCCGCCGAACGCTCCGCAGGCGGCTCCGACCAGACCCGACAACGGAACCAGTGTCGACAGCCGCTTGATCACCTGCCGTGCCGCCACGGCGGGTGCCACGAGCAACGCCACCATGAGGATGGCGCCGACCGTTCGGACGCCGAGGACCACGGCCAGCGCCAACAGTCCCGTGCTCGCCGCGTCCACCGCCCACGTCGGCACGCCCGCGACCGCGGTGAAGCCCGGGTCGAAAGCCGCGCTGCGCAGCACCCGGAAGCCCACCGTCACCACGGTCAGCGCCACCGCGCCCAGCACCAGCGAGACAACGATGTCGCGTCCGGACATCCCGGCCGTCTGGCCCAACAGGTAGCCGGTGAGACCGGACTGCTGGCTGTTCCCCGTGGCGGCGATGTGAGTGATCAGCACGATGCCGAGGGACAAAGACACCGACAGCACCACGCCGATGGCCGCGTCCGGTCGGAGCCTGCCCGTGCGTTCGAGCGCGATCATGGCGAAGGCGGCCAGCGCCGCCGAGACCGTCGCTCCCAGCAGCAACGTCTCCGGCACCTTCGCGCCGGTGACCAGGAAGGCGACCGCGACTCCGGCCAGGGTGCCGTGACTCATGGCGTCGCCGAACATGCTTCGGCGCCGCAGCACCGCCAACGGCCCGAGAGCACCGGCGACGAAACCGACGACAGCGGTGCCGACCACCACCACCGCGTCCGGATAGGACAACGGGAGCCAGGACAACAGCTGTTCGATCATGAGTCCAGCACCAGGGGAGCGATGCCGTAGGCGCGTTCGAGGTTCTCGGCGGTGAGGACGTCGGACACCGGGCCGTCCGCCACCACACCACCGGCCAACAGCAAGGCGTGGTCGAACCTGTGCAGCACCGTGCGCAGGTCGTGGTGCACGACGATGACCGAGACACCTTCCCGGCACAGGTCCGTGAGCACGTCCAACAACGCCGACTCCGTGCGAGCGTCCACGGCGGTGAACGGCTCGTCCAGGATCACCAGTTCGGCTCGCTGAGCGAGCGCACGCGCCAGGAACACCCGCTGCCGCTGCCCTCCGGACAGCTCGTCGATCGGCCGGTCGGCGAGGTCGACCACACCCACTTGTTCCATCGCTTCGGCCACCAGCTCGTCGTCGGTGGGAGTGAGACGACGCAACCAGCCTCGGTGCGGATAGCGGCCCATCTCGACCACCTGCACGGCCGTGATGGGAAAGTCGTGCGCCACCGAGCCCTGCTGCGGTACGTACGCCACCCGGCGACGCACCCGGGACAGCGGTTGGCCCAGCAGGCGCACCCGCCCTCGGGTCGAGGGCACGAGCCCCAGAGCCGCCTTCACCAGCGTCGACTTTCCCGCACCGTTCGGGCCGACCACCGCGGCCAACATGCCCGAGGGGATGTCCACGGTGATATCCGAGAGCACGTTCCGGCCGCCGTAGGACGCGCCGAAGTCCACCAGGCTCAGCGCGGGCGCGGCATCCCGGACGCGGGACTCGGGGGTCGTCCCCCCGGAAATGGAGGTCATCGCAGTCCCTCTGCGATGCGTTCGGCGTTGGCCCTGACCATGCCCAGGTAAGTGCCCTCGGCAGTGCCGTCCTCGCCGGTGGAGTCGGAGTACAGCGGGGCACCCAATCGGGCCTGGCCGCCCCGGTGGCGTACGGCGGCCAGCACGGCGTTCACCGTCCTGTCCGACACGCTTGTTTCCACGAACACAGATCTCACCTCGCGCTCGGCCACGATGTCGGCGACCCGGTTGATGTCGGCGGTACTCGCCTCTTCCTGGGTGGAGATCCCCTGAATCGCCAGTACCTCCAGGTCGAAGGCTCTTCCGAGGTATCGGAAGGCGTCGTGTGAGGTCACGAGCACCCGGGAGCGCTCGGGAATGTCCGCCAGCACGGCACGGGCCTCGTCGCCGACGGCGAGCACCCGCTCGCGGTAGTCCGCGCCGCTGCGGCGGTAGTCGTCCGCGTGCTCCGGGTCCAGTTCGGCCAGGCGCGAGGCCACCGCATCCACCACGTACACCCACAGCTCCGGTTCGAACCACACGTGCGGGTCGTACTCCTCCTCGGCAGCGGAGTCGGGGGGAGGGGACAGTAGCGACTGTTTCGGTATCGCCTCACCCGCGAACAACACCGGTTTGGTCTCGGCCACGGCTTCCAACGTCCGCATCAGCGAGCCCTCCAGGTGCAGGCCCACGGCGACCACGAGGTCGGCGCGGCGCATCTCGCGCAGGTCGCTGGCTTTCGCCTGGTACAGGTGCGGGTCGACGCCGGGGCCCATCAGACGCACGGTGCTCACGTGTTCACCGCCGATCTCGCGCACGGTGTCGTCCAGGAAAGTGGTGGTGGTGACCACTCGAACGGGGCTTTCCGCGGCGTGCGAATCGAGGCCCGACGACCCGCGGGTGGAGGGGTGCAGCGCGTAACCCACCGCCAACGACACGGCGAGCGCGGCTGTCAACACCGTGGCCCCCAGCGCGCGCATGGCTCTGCGTCGGGTGCGTCGACGTCGCCGTGCCAGGGACGTCGCCTCAGCCGAACCCATCGATCACCCCTTTTTTCGCCATGCCGAAATTTAGACTAAGGCGAGGCGAATATCTACGCCGTAGAGTGAGATCCCCGTCGCAGAGGATCGCGGACGCGGTCCGGGTACCCAGCGCGGTGCTGCCCCACGACACCCACGACACCCACGACACCGCTCCGCCGAGGGACGTCCGGAACACCACCACGGACTACGTCGTTCGACATACGGGGGCCCGGATGAACCGCGTTTGACCGCTGTGAGGAGGAGGCAGAGCACGTGCACAAGCACCGCAACGGGATGAAGACGGCGTTGCTGCTCGGCCTGCTCAGCGCGATGATCGTCGCGATCAGCGGACTGTTCGGCAGACAAGCGCTGGTCATCGGACTCGTCGTCGCGCTGGCCATGAACGGCTACGCCTATTTCAACTCAGACAAACTCGCCCTGCGCGCCATGCGCGCCCGGCCGGTGTCCGAAGCGGAACAGCCCACGATGTACCGCATCGTCAGGGAACTCGCCACGTCGGCACGGCAGCCCATGCCCCGCCTCTACGTCAGCCCCACGCAGGCACCCAACGCGTTCGCCACCGGCCGTAATCCGCGCAATGCCGCGGTGTGTTGCACGGTCGGCATCCTGCAGATCCTCGACGAACGCGAACTACGTGCGGTGCTCGGCCACGAACTGGCCCACGTGTACAACCGCGACATCCTCATCTCCAGCGTCGCGGGTGCGCTGGCCAGTGTCGTCAGTTTCCTCGCCAACATGGCCATGTTCGCCGGGATGTTCGGCGGCAACAGGGAGAACGGTGTGAACCCGCTCGCCTCGCTGCTGATCGTGTTGCTCGGCCCGATCGCCGCCGGGATCGTGCGCATGAGTGTCAGCCGGTCGCGCGAGTACCAGGCCGACGCCTCCGGTGCCGAGCTCACCGGCGACCCGCTCGCCCTGGCCTCGGCGCTGCGGAAGCTGGAACGCGGCACTCGAGCTATGCCTCTGGCACCCGAACCCAAGGTCGCGTCGCAGTCACACCTGATGATCGCCAACCCGTTCCGGCCCGGCGAGCGGGTGTCGCAGCTGTTCTCCACCCACCCGCCCATCGAGGAGCGGGTGCGCAGGCTGGAGGAGATGGCTAGGCGGCCGTTCTGACGAAGCGGCGCGGAACCCCTCGTCAATCCACCGCGCCCGCGTCGCGCGCCACGGCCATCACGTAGTCGCCGTAACCGCTCTTGGCGAGCTTCGCACCCAACCGGTAGCACTCGTCGGGCGTGATGAACCCCATCTGCAACGCCACCTCTTCCAGGCAGGCGATACGCACCCCGGTGCGGTGCTCCAGCACCTGCACGAACTGGCCCGCTTCCAACAGCGAGTCGTGCGTGCCCGTGTCGAGCCACGCGAAACCGCGGCTCAACGTGTGCATGCGCGCCCTGCCCTGGCGCAGGTAGGTGAGGTTGACGTCGGTGATCTCCAGTTCACCGCGCGCGGAGGGGGTGAGTCCCTTCGCGATGTCCACCACTTCGTTGTCGTAGAAGTACAGGCCCGTGATCGCGAGGTTGGACTTCGGTTTGCTCGGCTTCTCCTCGATGGACAGAAGATTGCCTTCGGCGTCCACCTCGCCGACGCCGTAGCGCTGCGGGTCCTTGACGGCGTAACCGAACAGGGCGCATCCGTCGAGGCCTGCCGCTTGTTCCCGCAGCAGTCCGGAGAAGCCGCGGCCGTGGAAGATGTTGTCGCCGAGGATCAGCGCCACGTCGTCGTCGCCCACGAAGTCGGCGCCGATGATGAACGCCTCGGCGAGGCCGTTCGGGCTGGGTTGCTCCGCATACCGCAGGTCGATGCCCCACTGACTGCCGTCACCGAGCAGCCGCTGGAAGTTCGGCAGGTCACTGGGGGTGGAGATGAGCAGTATCTCCCTGATCCCCGCCAGCATCAGAACCGACAGCGGGTAGTAGATCATCGGCTTGTCGTAGACGGGCAGCAGCTGTTTGGAGGTCGCCTGCGTGATCGGATGCAGCCGAGTGCCGCTGCCGCCGGCCAGCACGATGCCTTTCATGCGCCCTCCCGCGTGCCGTTTGGCCTGTGCACGTGCGTGGGCAGAGTATCGCGCGTCGGTCGGCCTTTGGTGACGGGCGAGAGGATCGGCCGTCACAGCGACGGGACATGGCGCTCACGCCGACCGGGAGGACAGCCGGAGCCGGGCGCCACACGAACCGGCGTGTCTAGCCGGTCCCACCGACACATCGGGCGGATGTGCCGGTGGGACCGTGGGTTCGCTCAGCGGTCGCCGGCGCCCGGTTCGATCGAGGCCACCGTGAGCTGGCTGTTCGGAACGCCGCCGCCGGCGCACCCGGTGCCCGGGTTCTCCACGAACACGGACGAGGTCTCCTGCGGCGGGTAGATGCGTAGCCCACGCACTTCCGTCGGCTGGCATTCCGCGGGGTTGTAGTTGCCCACCTGCGTGAATCCCACGTCGGCATGAGCGACTTCACCCGGCTGCAGCGTCAGGGCCTCGCCCTTGTTGCCCGTGTGCGTCGCCGCTTCTCCGACCTGGTGCCCGTCGTCACCCGCGACGTAGGAGACACCGGGGAATCCGTGGAGCACGCAGGGGAAGTCGCTGACGTTGGTGAATTTCAACGGCCGGTACACGGTGCCCGCGGCCCCCTCGCCCTCGCCGAGCGTGAGGGACAGGTCCCCGGAGGCGCAGTAGTCGGGATCGGGTGGCGATTGTTTCGCCGCCGAAGCATCCGGGGTCGTCCGGTCACCACCGGAATCGCCGGATGTGCCGGGTTCGTCGGCCATCGTGCCGGGCGCCGAGCTGTCCGCGGCGACCGGGGGGAATGAGTTCTGCGGGGCATCGCCGGCTTCGTCGCCGCCATTCGTGCCACATGCGGTGAGTACCAGCGCCATGCTCACTGCGGCTACCAGCACGTCGGTTTTGATGATGCGATTCACGGCCACCACCACCCCGTCTTCTCGTGGGTTCTGCAGTGAAGACGCGGCACGCATGTCACGGGGTTGCCTCGTGGAGCAAGGATCCTCCGAACAGGGGTCATTTGGCCGAAAGGACCGGTTGGATGCCGAAAGGCCGATATCCGACGCAGGCGGGCAGCTCGAAGTGTGTGAACGCGCCACAGTCGAGATGCCACCGGGTGATACGTGGCCGTCCCGAGGTCTGGGCGAAGGCCAGGGTGTGGGCGTCTTCCCAGATCGGTCGGTCGGGTGTCGCGGTGCTCGTGGCGCAGCCGTGGGGGAGGGCGACTTTTCCGTTGGCGTCGGGTGTCGAGGTCCAGGAGCGTGACTTCGGGAGACAGGAGCGGAGCCCGCAGATGCGGCGACCACCACTGGTGCATCGTGTGAGGTCCAAGCCCGGACACGGGGTCGAAGGCGCGGATGGAGTAGTCGAGAGGTTCCGGCTCGTGACCGGGACACCACCGGTAGTACACCGTGGCTCGATCTCCGAGTGCCGAGAAGTACACATCTCCGTCGTGGACGCCGTGCGTGTCACAGGATGCGGGCCGAGCTCCGCGGGCAGCCGTTCCACCGTGCCGTCCCAGCGCACGAGTGTGCCCCGGCCCAGCAAGGGGCAGACGACCACGCCGTAAGGAGTTTCGAAAGCCGCGTGCGGGCCTGGTGTCCCCACCTGCCCGAGCACTTCCGCCTCACCGTTTCGCCACACCAGCACCTCGCCGCTCGCGGAGACCACACCGATCCTGGGAGGCGCACCCGGCACGGTGTCCGGAGAGTCGTTCGGAAAGCTCTGACCAAGGGCCGGTTGGGACATCCCGGTCGTCGGGGTGGCCGTCGATTGTGTTGGTTCCGAGTGGGGTCAAGCCGTGATCTCATCACCGTCGCGTCGCACCAGCTCGTCGGAGACGGCGTAGCGCAGCAGGGGCTCCACCTCCTCGCCCGGGATGTTCAGCAGTTCGGCGAGCCCGTCGACGCGGGCGGGGTTCTGCCAGGCCGCCACACACGTGAGGTCGGAGGCCAGCCGGATGTAGCGGGAACGTAGCGCGTCGGCTTCGATCTTGCGTGCCAGCTCGGTGGGGAGCCGCACCACGTCGGTGACCAGGGGCGGGTTCTCGGCGAGTCGATAGCCGCCGTCGTCACGGTCGAGCAGTAATCCGGCGGCCGACAGCAGTTCGGTGGTGCCACGGCGGATCGTCGGCAACGCGACACCGAGCTGTGCGCAGGCCGAACGCAGCGATTCGGTGGGTTCGGGCAGCGGCTCGTCGAGCCAACCGTCCGGCCCGGTGGGGCCCCGGCCCGTGAGACTCCACAGCACCTCGAACACGGAGCGGCCCAGCACCTGTTCCCACCCCGAGTTCGGGTTCTGTACCGCCGCCCGGGTGCGTTTGAGCCAACAGGGAGGAAGAGGTTGGCCGGACACCGGCCAGAACCACACGGACCAGACGTCACCTTCCTCGCCCCCGTCGGCGGCTCTGCGAGCCACGCGGACGCGGAAGAAACCCCGCGTCGCTAGGTGCAGGAGGGCATCACTGTCACAGCCCGTCAGGGTGTCGACGGCGACGACGCCCGATCCGCTGTGGAAAGGCAACTCGACGACGTCTTCCCACTCCGCCGGTTCCAGGGGCGGCGCGACATCGTGTGCTTCCAGACGGACGGTCTGGAAAGCATCATCGGCCTGCAGGTGAAGCCAGCCGTCGCCCGCCGTCGCTACAGTGCCGAACAGAGCGTTGGTCGCCAGTTCGTGGAGCAACGTATTCGGCAACGACTCGGTGGGATGCCGCTGCCGAATCACGATCGTGCCGTACTCGGGCAGGTACTCGTCGTCCTCGTAGAACCCCAGAAGCGCCACGCGGCGACGGTAGCGGCGGCCTCCGACAGACCACGGGTCCCGGCAGGCCGCCGCAGGTCACGCAGGGTGTATCACCGGTAGTTGGTGAACTGCAGCGCGATGCCGAAGTCCTGGTTCTTCAGCAGCGAGATGACCTCCTGCAGGTGGTCCTTCTTCTTGCCCGACACCCGCAGCTGGTCGCCCTGGATCTGCGCCTGCACGCCCTTGGGGCCTTCGTCGCGGATGAACTTGGCGATCTTCTTCGCCTTGTCGGTCTCGATGCCTTCCACGATCGTGCCGTTGACCTTGTAGACCTTGCCGGACGGGGCGGGCTCACCCGCGTCGAAGGCCTTGAGGGAGACGCCGCGCTTGACGAGCTTTTCCTTGAAGACTTCGACCGCTGCCTTCGTGCGTTCCTCGGTCTCGGCTTCGATGACCACGGCGCGCTCACCGGACCACTCGATCTTGGCGCCGGTGCCGCGGAAGTCGAACCGCGTGGACAGCTCCTTGTTCGCCTGGTTCAGCGCGTTGTCCACCTCCTGACGGTCGACCTTGCTCACGACGTCGAAAGAGGGATCGGCCACGTCACACACCTCGTCGTTTCGGCTGTTGGATTGGCTACACCCTAGCCACTGCCAACCCCGTGGACCGGGCGAGTAAGGCATTCGCTATCCTGGTTTTCGGCCGGGCCGACCGGCCGAGGCGGGTTTCCCGAGTGGCCAAAGGGATCTGACTGTAAATCAGACGGCTCAGCCTACGGGGGTTCGAATCCCTCACCCGCCACAGCAGGTGAAACGCCCCGCTGACCTGGCAAGACCAGGCCAGCGGGGCGTTTGTCGTTGCTGAGGCTGGGTGCGGCCGAGGTGCTCACAACGCGGGTTCGGCGTCGGCCCACGGCTGTTCGGCTTCCAGTTGCGAGGCCAGTGCCAGCAGCGTCGGTTCGGACCCGAGACCGCCGACGAACTGCGCGCCGAGCGGGAGGCCGCCCGCCGTGCGATACAGGGGCACGGACATCGCGGGCCTACCGGTGAGGTTGGCCAGCTGGGTGAACGGGACCGGAGCGAGATTGGCGAGCACCTGGTCGTTCCAGGCCTTGGTCTTGACCAACAGTCCGGTGAGCCGTGACTTGAGCAGGGCCTCGCCGGCGTAGCGCAACAGAGGCGGAGTCTCCAGCTCACCGATCCGCACCGGAGGCCCGGCGATGGTGGGTGTCAACAGCAGGTCGTACCGCTCGTGGAAAGCCGCCAACGCACGAGTGTGCGTGTTCCAGCGGTTCCTGGCGGTGGCGTACTCCGGCGCGCGCACCGCTCGCGCCGCGGCGGCCAGCAGCCGGTTGTCCAGTTCGAAGTCCTCGTCCGAGGCACCGGTGGTGCGTTTGATCTCCGCGATGGTGGCCGCGGTCTCGGCACACCACATCGTCATGAAGTCACGGGCCAGCTGGACGCCGTCGACCTCGGGTTTGGCGGGTTCGACCTCGTGACCCAGCTTGTCCAGCAGCGTGGCGGCGTGCTGGACCGCGGCGACGGCCTCGTCGTGCACGGGCGTGCCGAGAGGGGAGTCGGTCGTGAATCCGATCCGCAACGCGCCGGGGGCTCGGCGGGCCGACTCCGCGTACGAGGTCTCGGGGACAGCGGGCAGATACGGTCCACCCGGGTCGGGCCTGCGCACCAGCACGTCGAGCATCGCCGCGGTGTCCCGCACCGTCCTCGACACCACGCCGTCGGTGGCGGCGCCGTGCAGGTACTCGCCGTGCTCCGGCCCGGAGGGCACCAGGCCGCGACTCGGTTTGAGCCCGAAAAGACCGCAACAGGCGGCCGGAATACGAATCGACCCGCCACCGTCACTGGCACCGGCCACCGGCACGATCCCCGCGGCGACCGCCGCGGCCGACCCTCCGGACGAGCCACCGGGCGTGTGGTTGAGGTTCCACGGGTTACGGGTCGCCCCGGTCGCCGCGGACTCGGTGATCCCTTTCGTGCCGAACTCCGGGGTGGCCGTCCTACCGAACACCACGAGACCCGCATCGAGCCACCGCTGCACCACGGCGCTGTGCCGGGTGGCGACATGGTCGCGCAGAGCGCGGGAACCCGCGCCGGTCCGCACGCCCTCGTAGTCCTGTTTGAGGTCCTTCAACAGGAACGGCACACCCGCGAACGGTCCGGAGAGCTCGGTCGCGGCGCGCTTCCTGGCGATGTCGTACATCCGGTGCACGATCGCGTTGAGTCGACCGTTCACCTGTTCGGCCCGTGCGATGGCCGTCTCCAACAGTTCGGCGGGTGAGACCTCGCGTTTGGCCACCAGCTCGGCCAAACCCACCGCGTCGAACCGCCGATATTCGCTGTAGTCCATGCACCACCGCCTGAGAACTCGAAGATCGGCTTTGAGCCTACGGGGACGTCAACTCCCTTTTCGATGTTCGATCAGGGCAGCACTCGGGGTGCGATGGCCGCCGGGTCAGGTGGTGTCTTGTGTCCCGACACGCTGTCGGCCAGCGTCGACGCCCAGTCGCACAGGGCCGGGATGTCGATGCCGTACGGCCGCTGGTCCGCGTACGGTGCGATGTTGTCGGCGCCGCGTCGCAGCAACGCCGCCGCCCCCGTGCGGTTGCCGCGTGCCGCGTGCGTGACACCGACGGCCAGCTGGGCGAGCCCCCGCCACAGTCGCCGTTCGGCGTCCGGGCCGGATTTCCACGCGTCCTCGAACACCTCGTGCGCGTGGAACGGTTTGCCCTCGTCGAGCAGTTGCTGCGCCTCCTGCAGCGTCTCCTGCGGGGTGCGCGTCACGCCCTCGGGCTGGCGAGGCACACCTTCCGCGCCGTAGGGCAGCGGCCGACCGAGACCGTCCCTCGGCCGGGCGTTGCGGGGTCGTCCTGCGTCGTCTCGATCGCGTTTGGCCACACCGCGAGTGTGGCACGGCCGGTCAGCCGCTCTCGCCCTTCGTGGCGTCGGAGGCCTGCACCTCGGGTGGCTGCACCGTGACCTGGTCCAACGGTTTCGTCTTGCCGGTGAAGGTGATGTGTCCCTCGCTGTACATGCGCTCGATCATGTGCGGGTAGTGCAGTTCGAACGCGGGTCGTTCCGACCGGATCTTCGGCAGTTCGGTGAAGTTGTGCCGGGGCGGCGGGGTGCTGGTCGCCCATTCGAGCGAGTTGCCGTAGCCCCAGGGGTCGTCGACGGTCACCGGGTCGCCGAAGCGATAGCTGCGAACCACGTTCCACAGGAACGGCAGCATCGACAACCCGAGTATGAACGCGCCGATGGTCGACACCACGTTCAGCGTGGTGAACCCGTCGCTTTCCAGGTAGTCCGCGTACCGGCGGGGCATGCCCTCGTTGCCCAGCCAGTGGTGCACCAGGAACGTGACGTGGAAGCCGACGAATGTGAGCCAGAAATGCAGTTTGCCCAGCGGTTCGTCGAGCATGCGGCCCGTGAACTTCGGGAACCAGAAGTAGATCCCGGCGAACGTGGCGAACACGATGGTGCCGAACAGCACGTAGTGGAAGTGCGCCACCACGAAGTAGCTGTCGTGCACGTGGAAGTCGGCGGGCGGCGCGGCCAGCAGCACGCCCGTGAGCCCGCCGAGCAGGAACGTCACGAGGAAGCCGACGGACCACAGCATCGGCGACTCGAACGTGATGTGGCCCTTCCACATCGTGCCGATCCAGTTGAAGAACTTGATGCCCGTCGGCACGGCGATCGCGAATGTCAGGAACGAGAAGAACGGCAGCAGCACCGCGCCGGTCGCGAACATGTGGTGGGCCCACACCACGAACGACAGCGCCGTGATGCCCATCGTCGCGAACACCATCAGCCGGTAGCCGAACAGCGGTTTCCTGCTGAACACCGGGATGATCTCGGTGATGATGCCGAAGAACGGCAACGCGACGATGTACACCTCGGGATGGCCGAAGAACCAGAACAGGTGCTGGTACAGGATCGCGCCGCCGTTGGCGGGGTCGAAGATGTGTGCGCCGATCAGCCGGTCGACCGCCAAGCCCATCAGCGCGGCCGTGAGGATCGGGAACGCGATCAGCACGAGGATGCTCGTGAACAGGATGTTCCACGTGAAGATCGGCATCCGCCACATCGTCATCCCGGGCGCGCGCAGGCACACCACCGTGGTGACCATGTTGACCGCGCCGAGGATCGTGCCCAGACCCGAGACGACGAGGCCCATCACCCACAGGTTCCCGCCGATGCCGGGGGAGAAGGTGGGGCCGGACAGCGGGGTGTACGCCGTCCAGCCGAAGTCCGCGCCACCACCGGGCGTGAGCAGCGACGCCATGACGATCAGGCCGCCGAGCAGGAAGAGCCAGTACGACAACGCGTTGAGCCGGGGGAACGCGACGTCGGGCGAACCGATCTGCAGCGGGAGCACCAG
>NZ_DAHVQP010000116.1:0-9274 GCF_027317685.1 Saccharomonospora sp. | reverse complement strand
CCACGGTCACCTCAACCCGCACCTGCCCGTCCTGGCCGAGCTCGTCGAACGCGGACACCGTGTCAGCGTGTCCGTGCCCGAGTCGTTCGTCGACATCGCCGCGTCGTCCGGCGCGACACCGTTGGTCGTCGCTTCCGAACTGCCCGACGAGACCCGCGGCAAACGGTGGCCTGACGGCGGTGTCGAGGCAATGGAACTGTTCCTCGACGAAGGCCGCACCGTCCTGCCCCAACTGGAATCCGCGCTCGACTCCGACCGACCGGACGCGGTGCTCTACGACATCGGCGGTTACGCGGGCCGGGCGTTGGCCCACCGCTGGCAATTACCGTTGCTGCAACTGTCGCCGTCCATGGTGGCCTGGGAAGGCTACGAAGAGGATATGGCCGAGGCGCGGGCGTTCCTCGACACCCCGAGGGGAAGGCCTACCACGCCCGGTCGAGCGGTGGCTCGAGGAACTCGGCATCGACTCCGACGTCGACACGTTCACCGGACGCCCACCACGCTGCGCCGTGCTGATCCCGAAGGCCATGCAATCCAACGCCGACCGCCTGGCCGAACTGGGCGTGGGCGTGTACCTGCCCGCAGAGGACGTCACGCCCGAGTCGCTGAGGCAAGCCGTGCTGTCGGTCGCCGGGCACCGGACGTGGCCGCCGCGCTCGCCCACCACAGTGCCGAGTTGCGGGCGGCGGGTGGTGCGGCCGCGGCGGCCGACATCGTGGAACGCATGCTCTGATCCATCTTTTTTGAAATCCGCCGGGCGGTGAAGCGTCACAGCAGTCCGCGCTTCGCCGCCTGGACCCCGGCTTGGAACCGGGTCGTGGCTCCCAGCCGGTCGAGCAACGAAGCGATGCGTCGCACCACGGTGCGGCGCGACATGTCCAACCTGCGGGCGATGGCGTCGTCGGTGGCGCCCGCGGCCATCAACGTGAGAATGGTGCGGTCCTGATCGGGCAACACACGTTCGCCCCCGACGTCCGTGACAGGCACACCCAGTGTCCACAATGTCTCGAAAACACCGATGAAGGCCTGCAACAGCCCTGACGGATGTACCAGCAGGGCCTCGTCCAGGCCCGCCCGGTCGGGATCCGGGACCAGCAAACCCAGATCCGTGTCACCGATGGTGAGCTTCACCGGCAGGTCCGACAGCACACGCACGCGTTCACCGTGTTCGGCCAGGCGCGTCATGGCGGCGAACAACTCCTGATCGTCGTACACCGCCTGGCTGTACACGGTGCGGTAGCGGACACCGTCGGCCATCCGGCGCATCTGCGTGTCCTCCTGTGCCCGGAAGTGGTGTGGCTTGCTGTAGTACGGAGGACGATCGAGCCAACGCACCTGTTCACGGGCCCGTTCCTGCAGACGTGTGGTGAGCCCGATGAGTGTCGCCGGATGCTCGACCGGTTCGACGTAGCGGTAAGGGCCGGAGGTGGTCTTCGCCCGGTGGTAGAGCCGGTCGAGTTCCGCGCCCGCCTGCCACAGCCGCGCCCGACGGTTCTCCTCCTTGGCCAAGGCCAACGCCATGACCCGGTCCGGCGGCGCAGCCTCCCAGCGAACCGGATCCCCACAGAACCGGTGCACGAGGCCGAGTTCGGCGAGCGAGCACAGCACAGCGTCGACGGTCGTCGCCGGAAGACCGATGTACCGGGCGAGCGCCCGATGATCCGACCGGCCCCGAAGCGTCAGGGCGCGATATACCCTGCCTTGATCACTGTCAGGCACGAGAACGTCGAGCACTGAACCCTTCCGGCGTTTCGCTGAACACACTGTGGGCGCGAAAAGCCTAGGGCGTGTGAAAACACCGGGTCAACAGACGATAGTCGGTAAAACCGCGATCATGGCCACACGAAGATGGCGCAGTTGAGCGATGTCCCATGTGCGCCAGTCGGATCGCTGGTCCGAACCTTTTCCCCTTGGCACTATCGGATCTCCACTCGTCGACGTTACCGATCGTTTTCCCATTACCAGGGGAGTAGGAATGCGACATCGAAAACTGGCGGCCGGCGCGGCCGCGTTCACGGTCCTGCTCGCTGTGCCGTTGGTCGGCCCGGTGTCGGCCGCGGCCACCACCGAAGCGCCGCCCGTCTCCGCATCCCATGTGCACGCCGCGGGCGAGGTCATCCTCGACATCGACTACCAGGTGCAGGAAACCGGCTACTGGTGTGGACCCGCCGCCACCCGCATCGCCCTGTCCGCTCGCGGTATCTACCGCAGCCAGGCCGACCTGGCCGCCGAGCTCGGCACACACGTCGGCGGCACCGACTGGATCGGCCAGGTCACCGGCGTGCTCAACGGCTACGTCGGCTGGTACGAGACCAAGGAAATGCCGAACGACCCGCCCACGCAGGCGCAGAAAGACCTGCTGTGGCGCGACATCGTGCTCAACATCAACAACAATTACCCGATCGTCGCGAACATCGTGGCGCCCCCGGGCAACCAGCCGCCCGGTTACCCGCCGGACCAGACCATCTACCACTACTTCACGGTCATCGGCTACAACGACATCGACCGCACCGTGCTGATCGCCGACCCCGCGTCGTTCGGCGGCAACCAGATCTACTGGCTCACCTTCGACCACCTGGCTTCTCTCATTCCACCGAAGGGGTACAGCGCCTGACGACGCGGAGGACGGAATGCGCATCTTCACGAAAGGACGGGCGGCGCTGCTCGCGACCGTCGCCGCCACGACTCTCGCCGGTGTCCCCGTCGCCCAGGCGGCAGCCGAACCCGCCGTCACCGGCGCGTGCCCCGAAACGGCTGCGTTCGAAGTGGACGGTTACGGCCACGGCGAGGAACTGACCAACTGGAAGAACACGGAGTTCAACGCCAACCCACCCGCGGGGTGGGAGATCGTCGAGGTCCCCTACAACGACGGCGTGTTCCCGGGAATCGACGAGAACCCGCTGGACGCTGCCGTCGCAGACGGCATGGCCAACCTCGACGCGGCGGTGCGTGACTTCCACACCCGTTGTGCCGACACGCGATTGGTGCTCACCGGGTACTCCGAGGGCGCTGTCGTGGCCGGCAACGTGCTCGAAGGACTGGCGCGGAGCGACGACATTCCGCACGAGCTGATCAACGGGGTGTTGTACGGCAACCCGCGCAGGGCGTTCGGCGACGGAGGTGCGGGCGGTGTCGCGGGCGGTATCGAGACGAATCTGCCGACGATCCTGCTGGGGGTCACCATGCAGGGCCCGCACGACTTCGGTGACCTCTCCGTCGCCGACATCTGCAACGAGAACGACGGCATCTGCAACTCCACCAACATGATCACCAACCTGGCGGCGTTCGCCAACGGTCTCGTCGGCTACGCCAGCGGCGACCACGGCTACCTCCTGGACCCCGCGGCCGATCTCGGCCAGGGCCGGGTACTGCACCGGCAGCCGCAGCGCGTGCCGTACGGTGCACCGCTGCCGATCCCGGTGGGCACACCGTGGCAGATCCAGCAGCTGCTCGGTGACGCCCCGGGTGCTCTGGACGCGGTGCGCACGGCCCGCGACCAGCTCACCGGGATCGTGGGGCAGGAGACCCTCGACCGTCTGGCCGAGACCTCGCCCTGGTACAAATTGATCCAGTCCGCTTAGGACCCCAGCACGCAGGCCGCTCCCGGATTTCCTCCGCGAGCGGCCTGTTCACGTGCGGGGCAGTGAGCGATGCACGAATCGGCGGACCAGCTCGTCGAGGTCGACGTCGTGCAGCACGTCGGGCAGGGTCAGGTGTTCGAGGAGCAGCCCCGTCATCGCGTAGTACAGCAGCACGGCGGTGAGGTCGTCGCCCGGTAGATCGCCCTCGCGGCGGCCCCGGACGGTGGCGTCGAGGTTGTCACGCAGCGTCTTGGTGAGTATGACCTCCAGTTCGGGGCGGCGAGTGGCTTCCAGGCGTAGTTCCACGAGCGCGAGCCAGCCCGCGCGGTCGTCGGAGATGCGCTGCAGTAGCAGGTTCATGAGCTGGGCCAACCGTGCTTCCGGGTCGGTCTCGGCGCTGTCGGCGTCCTCGGCGGCCACCCGTAGGTGGATGCGTTCCGCGGCCTGGCGTAGCAGGTCGTCGCGGTTGGCGAAGTAGTTGGACGCGGTGCCCCTCGGTACGCCCGCCTCGGTGTCCACCGCTTTGAAGGTGAGTCCTCGCGTGCCTTCTCTGGCCAGGACGTCGATCGCGGCGTCGATGAGGGCGATGCGCCGCTGCGGATTGGTGACCATTCGACCTCCAGGGCCGCATATCGATTGACAACCACTACGAACATAGTACTACAGTTAAAGTACTTGGTTCGTAGTGGTTAAAGGAGGTGCGGATGCGGAAACTGACCTACCTCGTCGCCTCGACCATCGACGGTTTCATCACCGGCCCGGACAACGGCAACCCGGACTTCTTCCTGTTGGAGGGCGACCACGCGCAACCGTTGTGCGAGAAGTATCCCGACATGTACCCCACGCACGCACGGCGAATACTCGGGATGGAGAACACACCAACCGGCACTTCGACACCGTGCTGCAAGGCCGGGGCAGCTACGAGATCGACGAACTCGTCGTCAAACTACACCCGGTGGTGGTCGGCGACGGGATTCCGTTGTTCCACGGCGCGGAATTTGCGCCCGAGCAGTACGACCTCGCCCATTCGCAGGCGTACGACAGCGGCGTCGTCGTGCTCACCTACCGCAAACGCGTGGCCTGATCCCTCACACGCCCGTGGCGCCGTCGAGGCGTTCGCGGATCAGGTCGGCGTGCCCGCAGTGGCGCGCGTATTCGGCGATCATGTGCTGGTAGATCCAGCGCAGCGACACCACATCACCCGGCACGAACGGGTACGGCACTGTGTCGTCGAGCGAGTGTTGCGCGCAGTTCTTCCGCGCCACGGCCACTTCGGTCTCCCACCTCGCGCGCGCGTCGGCGAACGAGGTGTCCTCGGACAAGGCGAAACCCTCGTCGTGGCCGTCACCGGAACGCCCGTAGATCGACGGAACGTCCTTGCCCAGCAGTATCCGCTGAAACCACGCTCGCTCCACCTCCGCCAGATGTTGTACGAGCCCTTGCAACGTCAACGGGGACGGCGGCACCGACGCCGTGCGCAGCTGTTCGTCCTCGAGGCCTTCGGCCTTGAGGACCAGCGTGGTGCGATAGAAGTCGAGCCAGCTCTCCAGCATGGTGCGTTCGTCGGCGGTGTGGGGCGGCCTGCGTCGCTCGGTGGTCATGGCGGCGATGCTGCCATGAGGGGCGGACATTTCCGGGGTCACGCCGAGGGGTGCGCCTGCAACAACCGCGGTGAAGCGTTGAAACCGTGCCGACAGTACGCCGAGATGGCACGGAAGCTGGAATGCACGGTCACCCGTTCCACCCCGAGCTCACCGGCCAGAGCCAGAACGGCGTCGATGAGCCGACCGCCGAACCCCGAGGCACGTTCACCGGGCACCACGTAGACGCATTGCACATCCCCGGACCTCCGTGTCGGCGACTGTGGTGTGGGCACACGCTGCACCAGAGCCAACCACGCCATGCCGATCACGACGTCGCCGCGCACGAGCACCAGACACCGGTGCGTGGGCGCGTTCTCCCGCGCCCACGCGACGAAGTGCTCCACGAACTCCTCGTGTGAGACGGCGGGAGAGTCCCCGTTCTCCAACAACCATTCCCACCGCAACGCGGCGACGGCGGGAAGATCCGCCGACACGGCGGGACGGATGATGACGTCGTCCATTCAACGGATTGTCGCAGAAAGACACAGAAATTCCCGACACACGACGTCCTTGCCCGGCCCGCGCGTGTGCCGACTCCGACACCCACCGCTACAGCGACGCGAGGACCTCCCGGACAGCCGTGATGACGTTCTGCTGCAACTCCACGGGAAGTGACGGATACATCGGCAACGAGAAGATCTCGCCGGACAGTCGCTCGGTGACCGGCAGCGAACCCCTCTCGTAGCCCAGGTGCGCGAAACCGCTCATGGTGTGCACAGGCCACGGATAACTGATGTTGAGGCAGATGTCGTAGCGCTGTTTGAGCGCGGCGATGATGTCGTCTCGGCGCGGATGCCGCACCACGTACAGGTAGTAGACGTGCTCGTTACCCTCGGTCGTCCTCGGCAGGAGAAGGTCGGTGCCACCCAAGCCTTCCTCGTAGCGTTTCGCGACAGCACGCCGTCCCGCCACGTAGCTGTCGAGTCTGCGCAGCTTGCGGCGCAGAATCTCCGCGTGCACCTCGTCGAGCCTGCTGTTGTGACCCGGGGTCCGCACGACATGGTTGGCCTGCTCCATGCCGTAGTAACGCAGGCTCCGCAGACTCGCCTCGATCTCGGCCGACGAGGTGAGGACCGCGCCACCGTCACCGTAGGCGCCGAGGACCTTGGTGGGATAGAAGGAGAACGCGGCCACATCACCCAACGAACCCGCGATGCGACCGTGGTGCCGCGCCCCGTGTGCCTGCGCGCAGTCCTCCAGAAGTACGAGGCCGTACTGCGTGGCCAGCCGGTGTAGCGGCTCCATGTCGACACACTGTCCGTAGAGGTGCACGGGCAACAGACATTTCGTCCGCTCGGTGATCGCGGTCTCGACCAAGCTGGTGTCCATGAGGAAGTCCTCCTCACGGATGTCCACGAACACCGGCGTGGCACCGACGGCGTCGATCGCGACCACGGTGGGCGCGGCGGTGTTCGACACCGTGATCACCTCGTCGCCGGGACCGACGCCGAGCGCCCGCAACGCCAACACAAGGGCATTGGTGCCGTTGTCGACACCGACACAATGGTCGACGCCGTGATAGGCCGCGTACTCCTCCTCGAAGTGCCGGACACTCGCGCCCAGCACCAGCTGCCCCGACTCGAAAACCGTCTCGACAGCATCGAGGATGTCCGCGCGCTCGTGCTGATATTCAGGAAGATAATCCCACACGTAAGTGGTCACGGCTCGCCCCACCCGCCTCGGAAAGATCAACAAACGAGCTCAGAACAGCACGCGCGCCCCATTGTTGGCAACCCCGTCCACCGGTTCGTCGCCGCACCGTTGCAGAACACGCTGCCATCGCGGCGCGGCGGGGCGGCGTGGCCGGGTGAGCGGCGGCTGGTCCTGTGAGGACGGGTCACTGTGGACCGGATGTCCCGTTGAGTTCGGAGCAACCGATCCAGGCTGGAAGAGTGCCTGCCGCAAGGACAGAACAACCTCGTCGGCTCCACGCAAGCGTCGAATGCGACCTCGCCCCCGCCGATGCCTAGTTCCCGCAATACAGGTGACGGCTCCTCACCGGGGTCGAGCGCTTACCGCGGTCTTCGCGTTCGCACGAACCAACGCGTTGCCTCGACGGGCTCAGGGCACCCTACGGCGAACGGGCCGAGGCGGATACAAGTCGGACGCACCATGGCGACACCGATCGGTGCGGCTTTCCTGAGCGGAGCCGGTCAGCGACGTACTCTGGGGCAGGACTGTTCGTTTTCTCGCAGGGGTTTCCCGTGACATACCGAGGAAACCCACCGCCTGTCGAGGAGGAGTTACCGTGGCCGAGAACTGGCACATCGGCAACGCCGTCGACGACGGCGCGGACACGCGGGGCTGGTTCGTCGGCCACTTCACCGACCCCTCGAAAGGTGTCCGATCCAGCACGGATGTCGAAGTCAAATGGGCCAACCACCCCAAGGGTGACAAACGCCCCGAATGGACCTCGGGCGACCAGCGCGCCACGCTCGTGCTGCTCATCAGCGGCCGCTTCCGGGTCGACTCCACCGAAGGCGCGGCCACCCTCACGAAGCAAGGCGACTACGTGATGTGGGGGCCGGGCATCGATCACTCGTGGGAAGCGCTCGAAGCATCGACCGTGCTCGCTGTGCGTTGGCCGTCCTCGCCCGTGTGAACGAAAGGCCTTTGGTGTTGGGACGGTAGTCGGCTCCGAGACCGTCATGCGGATGAGGGTGGAAAAGCCGTAATCCGCTGATGCATGGTTGGGCGTGGGCGCGAGTGGTGCCGTGCGAAGGGCATTTGCCCCGGCCTGGGCGACCCGGAGAGGATTCGAGCCTATGACACCCCGTTTTAGGGGCCGTTACACGCCTGAAGTCGGGTGTAGCCGGGCGCAGTGTGACGGTTATTGCCCAGGTAAAAGGGGCCTGAGAAGCTGAGGGAGTATCGCGGAGTTCCAGCTGATCGCCGCTGATCCACATCTTCTCCATATAGGTCCGATAGGCATGTTCAGCTCGATCGTGGGAAATCAGCTTGTTCGTGCCTGGCTCAGTGCCTTTCGTGCTCACGGTGTGGCCGTATGCGATTGCGACTCGCGGGGTAGGACACCGTAGTGGATTGCCAGGTCTGAGAACGCATCTCCGAGCCGACGAGGCGCACGGTCTACGAGGCGTCGCCTCGTCGCTGTCCCCAGTGGCTGGTACCTCACCCAGTCCGGCGCCAGGTCCCGAGCTGCCTTCAGGTACGCCAGTGCGTCACGGTCCTGCCGCGCCTGAGCGGAGGCCGCAGCAAGTCGTAGCCGGTGCCCCGCTTCCCAGAAGGCCGGCACATCGCCGGTGGGCGCGGGTGCTGTTTTGGCTTGCTGGAGGGCCAGCTCTGCCTCTCCTGCTCGCGCCGTGTGGTCGATGCGCTGTAGGGCGGCAACGCGCGGGCCGAAGATGGCTGCTTCGGTGGCGTGGTCGGTGCGCGCACGTGTCGCTGCGGCTTGCGCTTCGGCGAGTAGGTCGTCCGCGCGAGCCACATTGCCTGTGGAGAGCGCCGCGGTGGCGGCGTTGAAGAGGAGATTGCCGAAAACACCTGCTCGTTGTGGGTCCTGGTCGAGCATGTTCGGTTGGATCCGCTCTGCTGCGGCGACGGCTATGCGTTCAGCTTCGGCAAACCGTTGTTGTCGGACGAGTGTCCACGCCAGGTAACGCATTGAGATCGCGATCTCTACGTCTGGCGCGTCGGCCTCCCGAGCGGCGTGTAATGCTCGCTCGGCCGAGGTCCATGCAAGGTCATCAAGCCCCATGCGACTGGCAAGACCAGCACCTAGCCGATATGCCGTGGACAACACTCGATGCGCCCCGGCTTCCTCGTCAGGACCGGAAGCTCGGGCAAGTCGTCGTGCGTCAATCAGAACGGACGGCAGAGCGTCTGATTGGCTTGTTTCCGCGGACCGGCCATGTAGTTGTCCTGGGCGCCCCCGGGAGGATTCGAACCTCCGACACCCGCTTTAGGAGAGCGGTGCTCTATCCCCTGAGCTACGGGGGCCGGTGAGTCGTCTGGGTTCCGCGACTCTGCGCACAGCTTAGCGCGTCGCCTGTCCACCTTGTGAGCGGGACCTTGACTGGAGGCGGGTAGCTC
>NZ_DAHVQP010000103.1:0-9504 GCF_027317685.1 Saccharomonospora sp. | reverse complement strand
TCCTGCGGCGTACAACTCGTTCTACGGCCACGGGCTCGTGAACGCGCTGGCCGCCGTCAAGTAATCACGACATCCGAGCGGGAAGGGCGAAGGCGAGTCCCGCCCTTCCCGCCACAGGGCAACGCATGGTGCACCGTCGGTGTCCTGTGTGCACAGTGATATCGACGGCACATTGGACATTGCGGACACACTAGACCGATCGCAATAACGCGGTGAAAGAACCACAGCGTGAACAATCTCGCCGTACCCGAACGGCCCTCTTCAGCCTACTTCCGCATCGAGCACCACAACTGCGAAGGGAAGCTTGCCCGGCCGATTTCGGCTGCGTATGCGCGCCGTTGCACTGACTCAGAACAGAGCGCCGTCCTGAGAGAACCCCGCCCCTGATTCAGCTCGGATCGAGACTCGCCGTCAATTCGATCTCGACACAGGCCTGCCCGGGTAACGAGGCCACACCGATAGCCGATCGAGCGCAGGCACCACGGTCACCCAACACCTGGATCAGTACATCGGAAGCCGCGTCAGCGACAACGGAGTGATCCCGGAAGCCATCGACAGCCGCTACGTAGGTCGTCATCCTGAGCATGCGCACGCGCTGGAGTGTTTGGTCCTCGAGCGTGAGTGCCATCAGCGCGTTACGAACCGAGATACGTGCTGCCTCTCGTGCCTCCTCCACGGTAACCTCGGCTCCGACGCGGCCTGGGTATTGCATTTCTCCCCGTAGGCGCGGCGTCATACCCGCGGTCACGACGATTCCAGCGCAGCACCTCACCGGCCGGTAATGGCCTTGCGGTTGCGGGACGGGCAGTCCGGCCAGTTCAGGATGAAGCATTCTCACCTCACATCGCGGTCGCTCAACGATGTCTTCTCAGGGCCCGGTGACGGGGACCGAGTCGATGATCTTGGTCATCCTCTCGCGAGTCGATCGGATGATCTCGGCTTCCCAGAAACGCAACCTCCGTGCGGTTTCGAGTGTGATCGGCACGAAACGCACTCTCTCACCTGGGCGGACCTGGGACAACACGTTCATCGATGAAGTACAGACGACCCCGATCACCGGATATCCGGCCGACAATCCTCGCCCTCGGTTCAATATCAACAATTCGTGCCCACCCGGCACCTCGATGGCTCCGATCGGGAGAGCACGCGACAGGATCTCCCTCTTGTCGAAACGTCGGGGGATACGGCCTTGCAAGCGTGACCCCACGGCATCGGTCTTGTCCGTCATGACGTACTCGTCCTCGAACAGATCGCGAGCCTGGTTCTCGAAGAGATCGCGGTTCTCACCGGGTAGAACACCCAGCTCCGTAGGGGCCAGCAGTGGTCTCCGAGGAGGGTCGAGGACAGGGAACGGGTATTCCTGGCTGGAGACGTCGAACCGTCCGGGCGGGCCGCAATCGAGGGTCAGCCCCGGAACGAGGTCGAGCCCGAAACGTAAGGTGCGGTCCGGGGCCACACTGCCCAGGAACGTGCCCCCACCGTGGAACCCGCCGAAGACACTGACATAGCACCGAAGGCCGTCTCGGATGTCACGAACAGCCAGTTCCGCACCGGCGGGCACGACGACCGTCTGGTTCATACGAGCCGGTAGCCCACCGATGGTCACCGTGGCGGCCGCTCCGGTGACGGCCGCGACCACCGCGCGGTCGAACCGGACCACGAGGTCCGTCATCACGGTTTCCAGCGACGGGAGGCTACGGTCGTTCCCCACGAGAGCGTTGCCGTAGTGGTAGGAGAACTGGTCGAGAGCACCGTTCGCGGCGATACCCCACGATGCGCCGGCAGGTCGTCCCGCGTCCTGGAGCGTCGCGAAGATCGCCTCGGCGACAGTGGCCGTGCTAGTCCCGCTCGACACGAAAGTCCTCCATCGTCAGGCCCTCGTAGGTGTCCCATTCCTCGTCGGTGATCGGGAAATAGCTCACGAAGTCACCGGGGTGGTAGGCGCACACCTCGTCGTGGTGGGCGGAGACGAGTTCGACGGGTGTGCGTCCGATCAGCTGCCAACCGCCCGGTGCGTTCACCGAATAGATCAACGACTGGGCACCCGCCAACGCGACCGACCCTCCGGGAACGCGGACGCGCGGGTCCGCTCGACGGGGGACGGAGACGTCGTCACCGAGTCCGTCCATCATCGGCGACGCCGCGGGCGCGCCGAAACAGCGCACCAGGTACCACCCCGCACTGTGTCTCGCGATCAGGTCGTCCTCGGTCACTTCGAAGAGATCCGCCACGAGGCCGAGATCCGGCCCCAGTTCCCCGCCGTACCGAACCGGGACCCGGAAGTACCGCGGCTTACGTCCGGGCGTGGAGGGCGCGGACGAGTCCTGCGTGCTCACATAGCGGAGCAGCGACTCCAGATCCTCCGGGCGGATACTCAGACTGTCGAACTCGACCAGCGCCGAGTCGTACGTGGCCGCCACCCCGCTGATCGCCGGAAGGCGTAGGTCGTCCAGGCGTGCGACCAGACGCCGCACGCCTCGCCAACGCTCTTCCGTATCACCTGCGGTGAACCGAACCCGCACGGCCGCGTCCCCTTGCGAGGTGATGTGGACTCCGCCCTCCATGCCACCTCCCTCACGGTGTGATCAGATCGGCTTCGCGGATATCGGTGATGGCCATCCGGCCCGGCGCGTGGGCGATCGCGAACTCGGGACGCGATTCCATGACCATGGCCTGGGGCGTCACCCCGCAGGCCCAGAAGACGGGTACGTCGCCGTCGTGCAGGACCGGTGGGTCGCCCCAGTCCGGAGTACCCAGATCGGTGATGCCGATCAGACTCGGATCCCCGACATGCACCGGCGCACCGTGCACGGCCGGGTACCGCGCGCAGATCCGCACGGCATCCGGCACACGGCTCGCCGGTACACCTCGCATGGAGACCACCATCGAAGAGGAGAAGACACCCGCACGTTCGCAGGCGATCGTCGTCCGGTACATCGGTACCGTTTTCCCGGCCGACGTGTGCCGCATCTCGATGCCGGCTTCCGTCAACGCCCGTTCGAAGCTGAACGAGCAGCCGAGCAGGAAAGCGACCAGATCCTCCCGCCAGAGGTCTGCGACCTCGTTCCTCTCGGCTACCAGCTCCCCTCGCTCGTACACCCGGTAGGCGGGCAGGTCCGTGGTGATATCGCCCCGGAACCGGGCGCTGCTCCTGGCACCGGGGTCGAAGACGTCGAGCAACGGGCACGCCTTCGGGTTTCGCTGCGCGAAGAGCATCAGGTCGAACGCGTGCTCGCGGGGAACCGCCAGGAGGTTGGCCTGCGCCCATCCGTCGCACCAGCCCGACGTCGTGTCGGTGTAGCCGTCTCGGATCCTCCGTCGAGCCTGCTCGGGAGTGAACGAGCGCCACGATTCCGGGTTCATCGGTCTCTCCTTCTCACAAACAGACTCACTGCAGGAGCGCGAAGACCGGCTCGAAGGCCAACACCGCGAGCACCCACGACACGATCAGGCCCACGACTCCCACGACGATGAGCCACTTCGGGTAGCGGTACCCCTGCAACAGGTCGCGCCGACGCCACGCGATCCACATGGTCACCGAGAAACCGAGCGGCAGCACCAAACCGTTGAAGCCGCCCGAGAAGACCAAGACGGTGACGGGCGTCTGCCCGGCGAGCAGGAACACCGTGCAGCAGGCCACGACGAACGCGCCCACCGCGAGTCCCTCTCGTTCCTGCAGACGCCGGGAGTACGTCGAGATGAACGAGACGGAGGTGAAGGACGCACCGATCACCGACGTCATCGCGGCGGCCCAGAGCACGATGCCGAAGATCTTGAAGCCGATGTCGCCCGCCGCGGCCTGGAACGCGTCGGCGGCGGGGTTGTCCGTGATGTCGAGGACCGCTCCGGCCGACACGACACCCAGCACCGCGAGGAACAGCAACCAGCGCATGACACCGGTCGCGATCACACCCATCGCCGAGGTGTTGGCGATCTCCCGCGCCTTGCCGGGGCCGGAGATCCCGCTGGCCAGCAGTTTGTGCGCACCGGCATAGGTGATGTAGCCACCGACGGTGCCACCGACGATCGTCGTGATCGCGAGGATGTCGATCTGTTCGGGGACCACGGTCTGCAGAGCCGCCTGGTCCACCGGCGGGGAACTGACGATCGCCACGAACAGGGTCAGCCCCAGCATGATGAGACCGAGCGGAACGGTCGTCCGGTCCATGATCTTGATGAAGTACCGGTTGATGAAGATGACCAGGGCGAGCGCGGTGGTGATGACGGCTCCCCACCGAGGGTCGAGTCCGAACAGAACGTTGAGCCCCAGACCGGCCCCGGCCACGTTTCCCATGTTCGCGATGAAGCCGCACACGAACACGATGAGGCTCAGGACGACACCCAGCCCCGGCAGGACTCGTTGCGCCAGCTCCTGCGCGCGCAGGCCCGAGACGCCGATGACGCGCCACACGTTCATCTGGATCGCGAGATCCAGCAGGACCGAGATGAGGATCCCGAAGGAGAACGCCGCACCGAGTTGTTGAGTGAAGGTGGCGGTCTGGGTCAAAAATCCCGGCCCGATGGCGCTCGTCGCCATCAGCGCGATGGCACCGAAGAGCGGGAGAAGGCGGCCGGAGAGCTTGCCGCGAGGCGATTTGGCCGAGACAGCCGCCTCGGCACGCTCGACATCACTCATGGTGATCCCTTCTGCGGGGAAGAGTAAGGAAGCAGTGGGTTAACGACCGGGCCACGCGGCGACTGTCACACCGGCTGATTCGAGGCGTTGCCGCACGGTGGCGGCCATGGACACGGCGGCCGGGCTGTCACCGTGGACGAGGATGCTGTCGCAGGGCATCGGCAGGGTCGTGCCCGACACGCTGGTGACGACGCCCTCGACGGCCATGCGCACGGCACGCGTCGCGACTTCCTCGGTGTCCGTCACGAGAGCCCCGGGCGAAGCCCTGGCGACGAGTGTGCCGTCGTCGTTGTAACCGCGGTCCGCGAAACCGATCCGAGCGACCGGCAGTCCTTCGTCTTCGGCGGCTCGTGTCATCCAGCTCTCCTGGAACGCCACCGTGAGCTCCGGGTCGAAGGTGCGCACCGCCCGGGCGACAGCACGCGCGTAGTCCTCGCGAACCGCTGTCATGTTGCCGAGGCTGCCGTGCGGCGTCACGTGGTGGAGACGCCGTCCATAGGGGCGGAGAAAGGCCTCCAGGGCGCCGAGCTGGTAGAGCACGTCGGCCTCGAGGTCCGAGGGCGGCAGCTCCAGCGGACGCCTGCCGAAACCCCGAAGGTCGGGGAAGCTCGGATGCGCACCGACGGCGACATCGCGATCGACGCACAGGGCGACGGTCTCCCGAATGGTCGAGGGGTCTCCCGCGTGGAATCCGCACGCGACGTTGGCCGAGGTGACAATGCGTGTCAGTGCGTCATCCTCAGTCATCGTCCATGCGCCGAATCCCTCGCCGAGGTCGGCAATGAGATCGATGGACCTCGACATGATCCTCCTTTGGACGTCAGCACCTCTTGAGCCGCTCCCGCGGTCGAAGGAGAACGCGGGGGAGTCGGTGAGGATCCCGTGGAGTAGGACAGCGGGACGCGCCATGTCCCACGGGGCCGAGCTGAGATGAGCACCACCCTCACACTGTCAACGTCGAATGTCAACATTGACTTTTATGCGGCAGTTCGACCGCGGGAGTTCCCCGTCAGTCGACCAGCCGCGCCAACAGGCCTTCGAGCGCCGACTCGACGTGCCGCTCGGCATAGCGGCCGGCAGCGTCTACATCGCCCGTGGCCAGGATCTCGGCGTAGCGCGCGTGCTCGTCGACCAGGGTCGAGTCGTAACCGACCTCGGGCTCGGTACTGCGCAACAGCTGGTAAAGGCGGATCTGGGAGCGGATGGCCTGCCAGGCACTGGTCAGGGGTTCGTTGTCCGCCAGGCCGTACACCGCGTCGTGGAACTCCAGGTCGGCGCGCACCACTTCACTGCGGGCGACTCCACCCTCGACCGCCGCGCGCAAGCGTTCCAGGACCTCGGAGAAACCGCCGCGACACGCCCTTTCCGCCGCGCCCTGGGCAGCGATGCGATCGAGGCCCGCGCGCAGTCGGTAGAGGTTCCGGGCGTGCTCCTTGGAGGCGGGGATCACCGTGGCGGGCCGATGCCAGCCCGTGCGAATGACGCCCTCCCTCTCCAGGATCGACAGCCCTTCCCGCACGGACCCTCGACTGACGGCCAGGGATTCGGCCAGGGCTCCTTCCCTGAGCTCCTCCCCCGGTCGGAAGGTTCCGTTCATGATCGCTTCACGGATCATGTGAGCAGCCTCGGCGGCGATGCCACGGGCGTTGACGGGTCCGAGTGGAGCTCGTGTGCGCATGCGGCCAGTATGCCACGTGGTCAATGTTGAATGTTGACATTTAAGGTTCCGGGTCAGCACACTAACCGAGTCGTGGTGGGCGTTTCTCCGGATTCGCATCTGAACCCACCTGCTCCCAGGCGCACCAGGCGACCGTTTCGAGAGGATGGATGACATGGCTGTGGCCCCGTGGCCCGCCCCACACCGCTTCCAACGCATGAACGCCTATCACGCACCCGGCCAGGAACGAAGCGAGGTTCCACAAGGGTTGCGTCACGTGGACTTCTCCCACGGCGATGTCAGCGCGTTCCCACCTCCGCCCGAGGTCGTCGACGCCGTCACGGCAGCACTTCGCGACGGCGGACGCTACGCGTACTCGCCTTACCGGGGCCACTCCTTCATCCGGGAGCTCGTCGCACAGCGATTGAGCACGTTCACGGGCGCGCCGATCGACCCCACAAGCGAAGTCATCGTCACGCCCGGAACACAGGGCGGCCTGTTCCTCGCGCTTTCAGCCCTGGTCGAACGCGGTGACAAGGTAGCGGTCGTCGCGCCGGACTACTTCGCCAACCGCAAGATCGTCGAATACCTCGAGGCCACACCGGTCCCCGTCGAGCTCGCCTACCGCACGGCCGAGGGGGAACCCGCCCGCCTCGACCTGGACGAGCTTCGAGCGGCCTTCGCGGGCGGCGCTCGCCTTCTGGTGTTCTCGAACCCGAACAACCCGACCGGCGCCGTGTACACCTCCGAGGACATCGAGGCCATCGCGGCTCTCGCCACCGAATTCGACGCCTTCGTGATCGTCGACCAGCTCTACTCACGACAGATCTTCGGCGAACACCCCTTCACACACTTGCGGGCACACGCGCGTGAGCGGTGCCTGACCCTCATCGGTCCGTCCAAGACGGAATCCGTCTCCGGATGCCGCGTCGGCGTGGCGATCGCTCCCGCCGCGATCATCGATCGCATGGAGCAGCTCCAGGGCATCGTGTCCCTGCGTGCCGCGGGTTACATGCAGGCGGCCCTGGAACCGTGGTTCGCCGAATCCGAAGGCTGGCTCGACCAGCGGATCGCCGACCACGCCCGGATTCGCGACGATCTGCACGCGGTGTTCAGCGCCAGTGGTGCTGTCAGCACACGCCTCACCGAAGGCGGTAGTTACCTGTTCCTCGACGTGCCCGCCGCGAAGGGACGTATCGACGAGTTCGTCGCCAAACTCCGTACCGAAGCGGCTGTCACCGTCACCCGGGGCCCGGAGTTCGGAGACTTCCCCGAATCGGTGCGTCTGAACTTCTCACAGGACCACCAAGCCGCGGTCGACGCCGCACGCCGGATCGTGCAGGTGGCCGAACGCCTGTGACCGGCCCGCGGCGGATAACGCCGCGGACGACGACTTCGGCGGTGGGTGTGTGCGTCGGTCGGCCACACCCACCGCCGAGCTCCAACCGCTCTCGACCTGCTCGTCCTGTCCTTCGACCCCTTCGGCGACGTCAGCGTCGGCGGTGTCCCCGCCCTACCCACTGGCGTGGAACTCTTCCGAACGCCGGAGTGATCTCGACAGGCGACCTTCCCACGACGCAGGCTCGGCTGCACCATGCTCGTGGTCGGTGGTGCCCGCCATTGGTTCGGGCGGTGGCAGCACCGACGGCACTGTGACAGCGACCCTCCCTTCGGAAAGGACACGCATGACCGGCAGGGAACACACCGCGCTCATCGTCGACGGCAAGCAGCCCTCGGTAGCTCCTACCGCCTGGAGCGCCCCCACCGCGGTGCTCGCCGGCGCGGTGACTATCGAAGAGGAGGCCAGCGTCTGGTACACCGCCGTGCTGCGCGCCGACCGGGACACGATCACGATCGGACGCGGCAGCAACATCCAGGACGGCACGATCATCCACGCCGATCCCGGATTCCCGGTGACCGTCGGCACGGGTGTCAGCGTGGGCCACCGCGCCGTGCTGCACGGATGTCACATCGGCGACGACTGCCTCATCGGGATGAGCGCCACCGTCCTCAACGGGGCCAGGATCGGAGCGGGCACGCTGGTCGCCGCGGGGACCGTGGTGCTCGAGGGGACGGAGATCCCGCCGGGTTCCCTCGTCGCGGGTGTCCCGGCCAAGGTCCGACGCCCCCTGACCCCGGAGGAACAGGACGCGATCCGCGCCAACGCCACGAACTACCGGCCGATGGCCCGGCTCCACGCCCAAGCACGGCACGTCTGAACCAGCCACACGAGGTACTGCACGGTGATCCGCCACTACCCGGATGACAGGCAGATCACCGGCTCCCTCTCCTGGCGAGCATCCGACAGGCTTCGGGCGTCTCACGGTCAGCTTCACGGATGAGTAGCGCGGCACGTGCTCGACACGGGCGGTGCCGCGCACGCCGTCGACGCCCCCGGGACGATGTCCGCGACGGTGGGTATGCGTAGTCGACGCGCTTGATCGTCGTAGTCGCCCCCGTAGTGCTGTCACGACGCAGCAGAGGATGGTTCGTTCGTCCGCGGAACTCACCCCATCACCGAGCAGGGCCTGATCGTCACGCGACGAGGTCGTGCGCACGAACACGTTCGGAACGGCTTTGTATGCTCAGCGGATGGTCCGACCGGAAGCGCTGCGAGAGTTCCAGGCGCAGCGCCCGCGCTTGTTCGCGGTGGCCTACCGCCTCCTGGGCTCCGCGGGTGAAGCCGAGGACGCCATGCAGGACGCCTTCCTGCGTTTTCACAGCACGGAGCGAGCCACTTGGTCGCCGTCGTCCCGCCCGGGCATCCGTTGACGAAGCGACCGCACGTCACCTTGGACGACCTCGTCGACCACCCTCTCGCCTGCATGCCATCCGGGACCGGGCTGCGCACGGTGTTCGACAAAGCCTGCACCGCGCAGGGTGTCGAACCCACGGTCACGCTGGAGGCCAGTGCCGCCGACGCGCTCGTCGAGCTCGCCTGCCGCGGACTGGCCGTCGCCCTCCTCAGCGAATCGATGGCCACGCACTATCGGGACCGGCTCACCGCACTCCCCCTCGCCGACGTCGACATCCCCGCCCTGCTCGCCCTGGTGTGGAAACCCTCCACCGGTCCCGCCCTGCACGCGCTGATCGAGCACTGCGAACAGGCGTTCGGCGAGTCGGCACCGACGCCGACCGGCCCGCAGCGGACAGCGGAGAGCGCGACGAGTCGGAAACGCCGTAAGAACCCGCCTCCGCGCTGACCCGACCG